>OMJI01000174.1 GCA_900299315.1 Verrucomicrobiota bacterium
GCTGGGTCTTCTGCGATGTCTCGGAGGAAGCGCCGCCGGGCGAGAGCGAGTTTCACGGCGGCTGGGGTTTGCTGACGGTCCACGGCATCCGCAAGCCGTCGTTCCACGCCTACTCGTTTCTGAATCGGGTGGGGGAGACCTGCCTGCACAACGGCGACGGTTATGCCGTCTTCCGCAGCGCCCGCGGCTGGCAGGTGCTGCTGTTCAACCATCATCACTACGCTAATGCCGAAGCCTCTTGGGATACTCATGCCGATGCGGAGATCATGATCGGCCCCGGTAGTCCGCGGACGATAGATCTAGCCCTGACCGGATTACCCAAGCAAGTCACGCTGACGCGGCACACCATCGATCGCGACCACGGCTGGGCCTTGCCGGCATGGCAGGCGATGGGAAGCCCCGCTTGGCCGACGCCGGCCCAGTTGGACCAGCTGCACCAAGCCGCCCAACCGGCCATCGAGCGCGCCCGGGTGGATTGCTCCGACGGAAAATTACACTTGCGGGAGAATCTTTCCGCGCTCGGAATGCGGCTCATCGAAATCGAAGCGCCATGAAACAGACCCTCCGGGAATTGATGAGAACAAGTTCATGACAACGCCGACAACCCGGGCGACCGCGGAACGTGTGATCCTGGGGGCAGACCCCTTTCACGGGCAGGTGCGGCCGCCGGTGTTGTGGCGCGAGGATGAGTGGCCGGCCTGCTGGGTGACCGGCCCGGCGGGGTCGCTGCCGCTCGTCTGGGCCTTCCGGCTCTCCTTCCGCGTGGACGCGGCGAAGGAGATCACCATCCATGTCAGCGCGGACGAGCGTTATGAACTTTATCTGGATGGGCAGCGGATTGGTCGCGGACCGGAGCGGGGCGATGCGTTGCACTGGCGCTTCGAGAGTTACCGGTTGCAGGTGCCGGCGGGCGAGCACCGATTGATGGCGCGGGTGTGGACGTTGGGGGAGGACATGTCGCCGCACGCTCAGCAACGCTTGCGACCGGGGTTTCTGCTGGCGGCAGACGCTCCCCACACCGCCATGCTGTCCACCGGCCAAGCCGCTTGGGAGAGTAAACGCTTGGATGGCTTTGCCTGCACGGCGAACGACCTGACTTGGGGCGTGGGCGCGGAGTTCACCATCGACGGGGCCCGGTATCCTTGGGGTGCGGAATCGGGCGCGGGCGTGGACTGGCAGCCGGCGACCGTGGAGAACCCCGGTTACGCCGCCCCGCTGGTCTTCTCGCGGTACTACCATCACTTTCTGACGCCGGCGCAATTGCCGCGCCGCCCGGAGGTGTACCAACCGCTCGGTCTCGTGCGCCATGTGGATGCCGGTACGACGGCGCGCGTTGACCTCGCGCAAGCGCTGCCGGTTGACGCCTGGGCGGCGCTGACTCGCGGCGAGTCGGTCACCGTGCCGCCGCGCACCCGCCGGCGCGTGATTCTCGACTTGCGGAATTACTATTGCGCCTATCCGCGGCTGGTGACGACCGGCGGTCGGGGCGCGCAGGTGATGCTCCGCTGGGCGGAAGGGCTGTTTCTGCCGAAGGTCGAGCCGGCAGGATTCGCTCCCAAAGGCAACCGCGATGAGATCGCCGGCAAGGAGTTCATCGGGTTCGGCGACACCTTCCTGCCGGATGGCGGCGACGACCGCGTTTTCGAACCGTTGTGGTGGCGGTCGGGGCGGTATTGCGAGTTGACGGTGCAGACGGCGGACGCGCCGCTGACGCTGGATTCACTCACGTTCGCGGAGGCGCACTATCCGCTGGCCATCACCGGCGGATTCCGGTGCGACGATCCGCGCCTGAACGACGTGCAACCGATCCTGCAGCGGGCCTTGCAGATGTGCATGCACGAAACCTACATGGACTGCCCGTATTACGAGCAGTTGATGTACATCGGGGACACGCGGCTGGAAGTGCTGGTGACGTATGTGCTCAGCCGGGATGACCGGCTGCCGCGCAAGGCGCTCACTCTCTTCCGCGACAGCTTGCAGGCGCATGGGTTGACTCGCTCGAATTACCCCGGCCGCAGTTATCAGGTGATTCCACCGTTCTCGTTGCTCTGGATTGCAATGCTGCACGATTTCGCCCGCTGGCGCGACGAGGCCGCGTTGGTGAAGGAACTCCTGCCCGCCGCCCGCAGCATCCTCGAAGCGTGGAATGGCTTCCGCAACGGCGAGGGCTTGATTGAACGGCCGCGCGGTTGGAACTTCGTCGATTGGGTGCCCGCCTGGGAGTCCGGTATTCCCCCGCACGGCCGCGACGGGGTCTCCGCGGTTTTGAATTTCCAATACCTCTTGGCGCTGGGGTGGGGGGCGGAGTTGGAGGAAGCCTTTGGTGAACCGGAATTGGCCGCGCTGGCGCGTCGCCGCCGCACGGAGCTGCTGGCGCTGGTCCGCGGAACCTTCTGGGACGCGGCTCAGGGATGCTTCGCCGACACGCGGGACTTCGACGCTTATTCCGAGCATGCGAACTGTCTGGCCATCCTGACCGGGCTACTGACCGCCGACGAGTCGGCGGCCATCGCCGCGACGCTGCGTGGGCGGGCGGACTTGGCGCGTGCTACCATCTACTTCAGCCACTATCTCTTCGAAACCTATGCCCGGCTCGACATGCAGGACCTCTTCTTCGAACGCATGGAGGAGTGGTTCATCCTGCGTGGACAAGGGTTGTACACCACGCGGGAGATGCCCGAGCCCAGCCGGTCCGATTGCCATGCCTGGGGCGCTCATCCGCAATATCACATGGCGGCCTCGCTTCTTGGCGTCCAGCCGGCGGCGTGGGGTTTCCGCACCGTCCGCATCGCCCCCCAGCCGGGGCCGCTCACCTTCCTGGAAGGTCGCGTGCCTCATCCTGCCGGCGAAATTGCCGTCCAGCTCGACCGCTCAGGCAACGGCTTGAAGGCGCGCGTGACGCTGCCGGCGGGTGTCACCGGCACTTTCCACTGGCAGGGGCGTCAGTGGCCCCTCCGGCCGGGTGCGCAGGAAATCCGGCAAGACCTCACGAACACGCCATGAAAACCATGCTGGCCATTCTTCCCGCGCTAGGAATGCAACTTATCGAAATCGAAAAATCATGAAACAGACCCTCCATCTCAAGAGTCCACTATTCACAGACTGGACCGAACAGTACGTCCGGCTCAACCTACCGGCTGTCACACCGTCGGCACTGACCATCAACGGCGTGGCGACGCCGTTCCAATTCACCGGCAATGGCGGCGAGATTCTCGTGAAGCTCGGCTTCGCGAAGGGCGAGACGAAGGAGCTCGTATTCACACCGGCCGACCGCCATGCCACCGATCTCACGCCGGTCGCGTTGCCGCTCGGGCAACCGTTCGGCGTCGCGGGCCGGGAACTCTTGGCCACGGCGGAAAGTCCTTTCGCCGGGTTTGCCGGGTTTCCGTTCGCCAGTCGGATTCAGTGCGAGCAGCCGTTCACGGGAGCGACGCTGACCCGCTTGAACGACGGGCCGCTGTTCACGGATTACCGGTTGCGGTACGAGTTCGCGGAGGACCGGCATTACACGGTGCTGTTCCGCTGCTACAAACTCGATCCCTATGTCGAGGTCAGCGAGCATTTCGCATTGCGGATGAACGCGGAGCTGGTGTGGACGCTGAACCCGCAGAAGATCTTCACGCACATCATCTCGCGCGACAGTTTCGAGGGCGAGTCGCAGCCGACTGTCGAGCCGCTGGGCGCGGAGCATCCGCGGGATGTGTTGTGCCGGCTGCAGATGCCGGTATTGACGGAGTATTTCATCCCCAACAACCGCGGCTGGTTCGCCTTGGGCAACGAGTCCCGGATGGTCGGCGTGCTGGGCCTGTACGGCGCGAAGTGGGAGGAGCCGGTGGCCAACATGCCCGAGATCTTCGACCGGCAAGGCACGGTCGAGTGGCACGCCTCGCTGGCCAGCGGCAAACGGTTCTGGCTGTTGTATGCGGGGCCGGTGGAGAAGGACTACACACCAGCGCGGCGCTTCGTCTTTCACCGGCTGCACGCGGAGTTCAACGCCTGCCGGTTGGACGAGCATCTCGACTTGGGTGGCGACACGCTATTCGACGAGTCCTGCGCCCAGGCGCCCGGCCTCTTCGCCGCGTGCGACTACCATGGCGCGGCGCGGCGGCGGCTGGAATTGTATCCCAGTCTCCAGAAAGTATTGCCCACCCCGGATGCTTGGCTGCAGGCCAACGGCAGCATGCACTTGGCGAGTTTCCGCTATCTGCTTGAGCCGACGCCGGCGAACGCGCAGACGCTCTACGGACACTTGGTTACCCGGTTCGAGAAGTGGGTGCGCCAGTTCCAGGGCTACCGGA
>OMJI01000175.1 GCA_900299315.1 Verrucomicrobiota bacterium
GGTGCCGGCAAGATCGTCGTGTGCAGTCGCAGTCACGAACGCGCGGAGGCGTTGGCCGGTCAGTTGGCCGGGCTGGCGATTTCCTACGACGACTGGCCCACGCATTTCCCGGCAGTGGACATCGTCATCAGCGCCACGGCGGCGCCGCACCCGATCATCACCCGCGAGAAACTGACCCCGCTCATGAAAACCCGGAAGGGGCGGCCGTTGTTCCTCATCGACATCGCCGTGCCGCGCGACGTGGAGCGAGCCTGCGAGGAACTCGAGGGCGTGTACCTCTACGACATTGACGACCTGCAGCAGATCGCCCAGCAGAACCTCGCCGCGCGCGAACAGGAAATCGCAGCTTGCCGGGAGTTGATTGCTGGGCACGTGACGCGGTTTATGGGCTGGTTCGAGCAATCGGCGCAGCCGGGCGTCGCGCGTTACCAGACCGCAACTCAATCATGAAACCGTTGATCATCGGCTCCCGTGGCAGTCCGCTGGCGTTGGCGCAAACCCATTTCATCCGCGACCGGCTGCAGGCGACGCATGCCGGCTTGAGCGTCGAGGTGAAGATCATCAAGACCAGCGGCGACATTTTCCAGACCGTCTCGATGGCCGCCGCCGGGGGGAAGGGACTGTTCACGAAGGAGATTGAGGAGCAGTTGCTGGCCGGTGACATCGATCTCGCCGTGCACAGCATGAAGGATTTGCCGACGACGTTACCGGATGGCTTGGCCATCGGTTGCGTACCGGCCCGCGAAGACGCCCGGGATGCGCTGGTGTCGCATCGCTACCGGACGGTGGACGAGCTGCCGCAAGGCGCGCGCATCGGCACGAGCAGCATTCGCCGCAAAGCCCAGTTGTTGGCGCGCCGACCGGATCTGCGGATGGAGGAGATTCGCGGCAACGTCCAGACGCGCTTGAACAAGCTCGCGAGTGAAGGGCTCGACGCGACGATTCTCGCGGCGGCCGGGCTGCGACGCCTTGGATTGGAAGCACCGGCGTACCCGTTGAGTTTTGACGTGATGTTACCGGCAGTGGGGCAGGGGTTGATCGCGGTGGAAATCCGGGAAGCCGACGCTCGCACCCGTGATTTGCTCGCGCCGCTGAACGTGCCGGAAGCCATGGCTGCCGGCGAAGCCGAACGCTCCTTCCTGCGCACGATGGGCGGTGGTTGTCAGGTCCCCTTTGCCGCACACGCGACAATCAGCGGCGACCGGCTGCGGTTGGAAGCCGGTGTCTTCAGCCATGATGGTAGCTCCGCCCGCCGCGCCCAGGGCGAAGGTCTCGTCCACGAAGCCGCCGCCGTAGGCGCGCGCGTGGCGGCTGACTTGTCTGGTGCTGGCGAATCCGGTAGGGTGCAGTGAGATGACGACGGATTTGGCAACGGTCTTGGCGCAAGTGAACGCGTTGGTGGAGGAATACCGGTCGCGGTGCTTATGGTTTTGGCGGTCGGATTATCACCCGACAACCACGGCGGACGCTTTGCGCGCGTTGCGTTACATTGAAAATCACGGTGACGTGGCAGCCTTGCGCCGCGTCGCACCCCTCAAAAAATGGCTCTTACAGAATTCCAACGCGGCATCTGCCGGTTAATTGCCCGGCATCGGCTCGCCTCGGGCGAGAGTTACGTGGCGGGAGGGGCGGCGTTGAACACCTTGGCTGCCGGGACGCGAATCTCCCACGACGTGGATCTATTTCACGATACCGCCGAAGCGCTTCAGGCGACGTGGGAAAGCGACCGGCGGTTGTTGGAGCAATCGGGTTACGCCGTGGACGTGGTGCGTGAGCGAACGAGTTTTGTCGAGGCGCGGGTCGCGAAGAGCGGTGAGGAAGTCATCTTGCAGTGGGCGCAAGACAGCGCCTACCGGTTTTTTCCGCTAGTGGAGCATCCGGATTTTGGTCTGGCGCTGCATCCGTTTGATTTGGCGACCAACAAGGTCCTGGCGTTGGTTGGACGGGTTGAGGTGCGGGACTGGGTGGATGTGATGACGTGTCACGAGAAGATCCAGCCGCTGGGTTATTTGGCGTGGGCAGCCTGTGGAAAAGACCCGGGTTTCAGTCCGCAGATGATCTTGGAGCAGGCGGGACGCTCTGCCCGGTATTCGGCGGCCGAGGTGGCAACTCTCTCATTCAGCGGCGAGCCCACTCCTGCCGGCGAATTATCACGGCGGTGGCACACGATACTCGCGCAGGCGCGGCAAATTGTGGAACATCTGCCGGTGGAGCATGTCGGGGAGGCAGTGCTGACCGCCGGCGGCGAGTTGTACACAGATTTGCCGGTGGCGGAGAAAATGCAATTTCATCCGGGACGATTACGAGGAGCATGGCCGATTATTAAATGAAAAAAGCAGGCAAAGTCTATTTGGTGGGCGCGGGCCCGGGGGATGTGGGATTGATCACGGTCAAGGGACTGGAGTGCATCCAGCGGGCCGAGGTGGTGGTGTACGACAACCTCGTCAACCCGGCGCTGTTGAAGCACGCGCGGCCGGAGGCGGAGCTGGTGTTCGCGGGCAAGCTGCCGAAGAAGCACGTGATGACGCAGGAGGAGACGAACGCGTATCTCGTGAAGCGCGGGTTGGAGGGGAAGATTGTCACGCGCTTGAAGGGCGGCGACCCGTTTGTGTTCGGGCGCGGCAGCGAGGAGGCCGACGAACTCCGGCAGGCCGGCGTGGCCTATGAGATCGTGCCGGGCATCAGTTCGTCGATCTCGGCGCCGGCGTATGCGGGCATCCCGGTCACGCACCGCGCGGTGGCGACGGCGTTCATGGTGATTACCGGCCACGAGGACCCGACGAAGGCGGAGACGCAGGTGGATTGGGAGAACGTGGCGAAGTTTTTCGGGACGCGCGTGATTTTGATGGGCGTGGAACGAATCGGCAAGATTGCCGGTGAATTGATGAAGCACGGGCTGTCGGGCGACACGCCGGTGGCGATGGTCCACCGGGGCACGACGCCGCACCAGAAAACGATTAGCGGCACGCTGGCGACCATTGCCGGCGTTGTGGAGCGCGAGAAATTCCAGCCGCCCGCGGTCACGATCATTGGCGAAGTGGCGCGGTTGCGGGATAAGCTCCAGTGGTTCGAGCAACGACCACTGTTCGGCAAGCGCATCGTCGTCACTCGCAGCCGGGAACAGGCGAGCGAGTTGGTGAAACGGTTGGCGGAGCTCGGCGCGGACGTGCTGGAGATCCCGACCATCGCCATCAAGCCACCGAAATCGCTGGCCGGCTTGCGCGAAGCATTGGACGGCTTGGGCGAGTATGACTGGCTCGTGTTCACCAGCCCGAATGGGGTGACGGCTTTCTTCCGGGAGTTCTTCCAGAAATTCGACGACATCCGGTCGCTGGGCCCGGTGAAGATTGCGTCGGTCGGCGTGGCGACGACGGAGAAACTCCGGGAGTTCCACGTCGCGGTGGATTTGCAGCCGGAGGAATTCACCACGGAAGCCTTGCTGGCCAAGTTCAAGAAGGACATCAGTTGCGAGAACCTCAAGCTCTTGCTGCCGCGCGCCGACTTGGCCGACGAGCGGCTGGCTCGGGGGTTGGAAGACCTCGGCGCGATCGTGGACGACATCGACGCCTACCAGACGGTGCCCGACACGGAAGACCGCACCGGCCACCGGGCCCGGTTGCTCGCGGAAGGCGCGGACATCGTGACCTTCACCAGTTCCAGCACCGTGAACAACTTCTGCAAACTCGTCGATGCCAAGAAGCTGAGCACCACGTTCGTCAGCATCGGCCCCCAAACCACGGCTGCGGCGGAGGCAAATGGACTGAAAGTCGCCATCGAAGCCACCCCGCACACAATCCCCGGCTTGGTGGAGGCGGTCTTGAAGCTATGACCAAGGAAGAGTTTTACGACCAGGGGATGCTCGACTTCTCGCTGGCGGAGTTTGAGAAGGCGATTGAGAATTACCGGAAGGCGGTCGAGCTGGATGCCGGTTACTTCGATGCGTGGCATGCGTTGGGGATGGCGTATCTGCGGGCCGGTAAGATTCCGGATGCGATCACGGCCGGTAAGCGGGCGGTGGAAATCAATCCCAATGACATGCTCGCCCACACCAGTCTCTCGATGTACTACATGAAAGCCGGTGACAAAGCGGCCGCGGAGCGCGAGAAGGGGTTTGCCACCGTCCTGCAATGGGGCGGCAAGGTAGACAAGTTGATGCAGGAGCAGCAGCCGCCAAAGTGAGCGGAGTTGCGAATCGTCTTGGGGTTTCGGGCCGTAGGTTTGTAGTCGCGCAATTCATTGCGCGCTGGGTTCCAGCGGCGGTGATGAATCGCCGCACTACAAACGGCTCCTCCTCTGGCTGAAACCCACTTCGCCTTGCTACCCCCGTCTATTGAAACATGTAGGCCGGTAGGAAGTAGAGCTTGCCGGCTTCGAGTTTGAAGTGATTCGGGCTGACTTCGATTTGGAGCTTGGGCGCTTTGGATTCGCCGAGGAAGCGGAAGAAGTTGCGGAACGAGAAGGGCATCTGGTAGCGGACGAGTTTGGCTTCCTTGATGGAGGCGAGTTTCTTGGCGGCTTCCACTGCATCTTCGAAGTAACCAAGTTCATCCACGAACCCGGCTTCGAGCGCCTGTTTGCCGGAGAGAATGCGGCCGTCGGCGAGGCCGGTCTTCAACGCGTCCACATCGAGTTCGCGTTCCTTGGCCACGATGCCGACGAACTTGTCGTACACTTCCATGATCAAGCCTTGGACAAGCGACTTCTCTTCCTCGGTCGGTTGCCGGGCGGGGTTGAGGAGGTCTTTGTACTTACCGGATTTGAAGGTGTGCGCCTGGACGCCGATCTTGTCCATCAAGCCCTGGAACGTGAGCGTTTGCATGATGACACCGATGCTGCCGGTAATTGTCATGTCGGTCGCCACGATGTGGTCCGCCGCCACCGCGACGTAATAGCCGCCGGACGCGCCGACCGAGTCGATGCACGCGACGACCGGCTTGGAGTCCCGGGCGTCCACCACGGCCCGGTAGATGAGATCGGACGCGACGACTTCGCCGCCGGGCGAGTTGATGCGGATGATGATGGCTTTGACGCGATCATCGTTCACGGCCTCGCGCAACTCCTCTTTCAGGTACCCGACCATGCCTTCCTCGGTGGGATAACCATCCACGTTGGAGGAGATGACGCCGCTGAGATAGATGACCGCAATTTTGTCCCGCGCATGCTCATCGCCGTCGAACTGCTCCTCAACGAGCGTCTCGTGGCGATGTCCGAACTCGTTCCCGCTGCCCAGCGCCATGGCGAACAGGATCAAATTGGCGAGGATGCTCAGGAACAGGAAAAACGTGACCACGACGGAGTACACGATCCAGCCGGTGCGGCGCGGTTGCGCAGCTGCGGGGAGCGGGGGCGGGGCGTCATTCATGCGGCGTACATTGTCGGAAGGGGTGGGGTGCCGCAAGTGGAAAAACGCCGGCGCGCTGGCCATTGCGTTCGCGCGCGCTGGCTGCTACTCTCGCGCGACTCATGAACACCGTGGAAGAATGTCTCGAGGATATCCGGCAGGGCCGGATCATCATCGTGACCGATGATGAAGACCGGGAGAACGAGGGCGACCTCGTGATGGCCGGGGAGAAAATCAGCCCGGACGCCGTGAATTTCATGCTCAAGCACGCGCGCGGCCTGATCTGCGTCCCGACCACGGCGGCCCGGCTGCGGGCGCTCGGCATCAACCGGATGGTGGTGGAGAACCGCGAGCAGTTTAAGACGGATTTCATGGTCAGTGTGGATGCCCGGGTGGGAGTCACTACCGGCATCAGTTCCTACGACCGCGCACGCACCATCCGCGTGCTGGCCGATCCGAATTCTTCACCGGCCGACCTCGTTGCGCCCGGTCACATCTTCCCGTTGCAGGCGAAGGAAGGCGGCGTGTTGCAGCGCGCCGGTCACACGGAAGCGTCGGTGGACTTGGTGAAGTTGGCCGGGATGTACCCCGTCGCGGTAATCTGCGAAATCCTGAACGAGGACGGCTCGATGGCGCGCCAGCCGGACTTGCTAAAGGTGCGGGACCAATTTGGCCTGAAGATGTGCACCATTCGCGCGCTGATCGAGTATCGGCGCGCCCGCGAGCGGCTCGTGGCGAAGGAACAGGAAGTCGCCATGCCCACCAAGTTCGGCGAATTCCGCCTGCACCTCTACCGGTCGCTCACCGACGGCCAGCATCACGCGGCGTTGACGATGGGCGACGTGAAGGGCAAACGCGGCGTGCTCGTCCGAGTCCACAGCGAATGCCTGACCGGCGATGTGTTCGGCTCGTTGCGGTGCGACTGCGGTTCGCAACTCCACGACGCGTTGCAGCGGATTGCCGAGGAAGGATGCGGCGTGCTCGTCTACATGCGGCAGGAAGGCCGGGGGATCGGGTTCGCCAACAAGATGCACGCCTACAAATTGCAGGAGAGCGGACTCGATACCGTCGAGGCCAACGAGCAACTCGGTTTCAAGCCCGACCTCCGGGAGTATGGTTTGGGCGCGCAGATTCTCGTCGATCTGGGACTGCAAAGCATCCGGTTGCTCACGAACAATCCGAAGAAGGTGGTGGGCTTGGAAGGGTTCAACCTCGAAATCGTCGAACAACTCCCCATCAAGGCGGAGCCGACGCCGCATAACGTGAAGTACTTGGAAACCAAGAAGGCCAAAATGGGGCACCGGCTGTGAAGGTCGCCACGCACAAACAACCCTTGCCGGATGCCCGCGAGCTTCGGTTCGGTATCGTCGCGGCCCGGTACAATGCCGAGCTGGCCGATGCGTTGTTGGCGAATTGCGTCGATGCGCTTGCGGGAGCCAAGGCGGTGCGCGTGGCGCGTGTGCCGGGAAGCTTTGAAGTCACCGTGGCGGCCGGTCGGTTGGCACGTTCCGGTAACTATGATTGCGTGATCGCGTTGGGCGTGTTGCTCCAAGGCGAGACGAAACACGCCGACCACATCGGCGGCGCGGTAGCGACCGGTTTGACGCAAATCGGGATTGAAACGGGAGTGCCGGTCATCTTCGGCATCGTCACCGCCGAGTCGCTGGCGCAGGCGCGCGTGCGTTGCGTCGGCAAAACCTACAACCGCGGCCGGGAAGCCGCTGCCACCGCGATCGAGATGGCTCGCTTATGCAAAAGCCTGTAAAGCACTCCGGCAAACGCCGCCACGGTCGCGAGTTGGCAGTCCAGTTTCTCTACCAGCTCGACTTGGCTACGGACGACCCAGCGGATGCGCTCCGGTATTTCTGGCAGACGCAGGAGGACGTGCCGGACGGCACCCGGCAGTTTGCGGAAGAGTTGATTCGCGGCGTGCTCGCCAACCGGGCGGCGGTCGACGAGAAAATCTCCAAGTACACCGAGCACTGGGAGCTGTCGCGCATCGCGGCGGTCGACCGGAACATTTTGCGGCTGGCGATTTTTGAGATGTTGTTCCGCGAAGACATCCCGCCGGTCGTCAGCATCAACGAGGCGGTGGAGATCGCGAAAAAGTTTTCCACCCGCGAAAGCGGCGCGTTCGTGAACGGGATTCTCGACAAGATCAAATTCGATCTGCCCCGACCGGCCCGCACGGCGACCCCGACGAAATGAAGTTGGTCGATCTGCATTTGCACACGCGCTACTCAGATGGCGCGTTCACCCCGGGCGAACTGGTCCGGGCGGCCACGACGAAGGGGTTGGCGGCAATTGCGGTGACGGATCACGACACGCTGGAAGGCGTCGCGGAAACGAAGCGAGCAGGCGAAGCGGCGGGCTTGGAAGTGATTGCCGGCGTCGAGATCACCGCGCGCGTCGAGCAGCAGGAGATTCACCTGCTTGGGTATTTCTTCTCGGACGACTGGCAGGCTTCGACTTTGGTGGTGGCGCTGAAACACGCCCAGCAGATACGCGAAGAGCGAGCCCGGCAGTTTGTAGGGCGGTTGAATGACTTGGGCATCCCGGTCGCGATGGAGGATGTTTTAGCGTGTTCGGATCGCGGCACGGTCGGTCGGCCGCACGTCGCGGAGGCGTTGGTGCGGCGGAAAGTGGTGAAGTCGGTGGAAGAGGCGTTCGAGAGGTTTCTGAAGCGCGGGAAGCCGGCGTTCGTTGAGCGATACCGGATGGAAGCAGCGGAGGCAATTGGGCACGTGACGCGGGCCGGTGGTGTTGCAGTGCTGGCGCATCCCGGTTTGAATCGGGTGGATGCGAAGATCCGCGAGATGCGCGACCAAGGGCTGCGCGGGTTGGAGGTGTGGCACACGAAACACACGAAATCGCAAACGGAACATTACCGGGTATTGGCGGAGGAGTTGGGGTTGGTGGCGACCGGCGGGAGTGATTGTCACGGGCCGTTACGCGGTGGGCCAATCATCGGGTCGGTGCCGGTGCCGTATGAAGTATTGGATGCGTTGAGGAAGGCATGATCGGACTTTTCAAGAAATTCAAAGACGGACTCCAGAAGACGTCCAGCAAACTGGCGACGGAGATCAAGCGGATCGTGACGCGTGCGCCGCGGCTGGATGCCGAGGCGTTGGAGGAACTCGAAGCGGTGCTGATCTCGACCGACATTGGTGTCGACACGTCGCTGAAGATCGTCGAGCAGACGAAAGACGCGGCAGCCCGGCAGCGCGAAGTGGACGTGTTCGGGATCGCGCGGGCGGAGATTGAGCGGGAGCTGGGTGTTGCGACACACGCTCTCGCGAAGGCCGGGAACGCGCCTACGGTGATCCTGATGGCCGGGGTGAACGGTACCGGTAAGACGACATCGACGGCGAAACTGGCGCATCTGTTGAAGTCGCAGGGGCACACGGTGCTGCTCGCGGCGTGCGACACGTTCCGGGCGGCGGCGATCGAGCAGTTGAAGATTTGGGGGCAGCGGACCGGCTGCGACGTGATTGCCGGGCAGTACGGTTCGGACTCGGCGGCGGTGGCGTTCGATTCGTTGAGCGCGGCGGTGAATCGGCACGTGGATTATCTCATCGTGGACACGGCTGGCCGGTTGCACACGAAGAAGAATTTGATGGAAGAGATGAAAAAGATGCACCGGTCGCTCCAAAAAGTCCGGCCGGATGCGCCGCACGAGACGTTGCTGGTGCTCGACGCCACGACCGGCTCGAATGCGCTCGTGCAAGCCCGGGAGTTTCACCAGGCGTTGGGAGTCACCGGCTTGATCGTCACGAAACTCGATGGCACCGCGAAAGGCGGAATCGTGGTGGCCATCGCCCGGGAGCTGAAGTTGCCGGTGAAGTTCATCGGCTTGGGCGAGCAAGTGGACGACTTGCAGCCGTTTGACCCAAAGAATTTTGCGGCAGCCTTGTTCGGGGAACAATGAGACCGCAAGACGAGAGATTCATGCGGCGGGCGTTGGAGTTGGCGCGGCGCGGCTTTGGCCAGACATCACCGAACCCGGTAGTAGGCGCGGTGGTGGTGCGGGCCGGGAAGGTTGCTGGTGAAGGCTGGCATCGTCGGGTCGGTGGGCCGCATGCGGAGGTGGAGGCGCTGGCTCGATCCAGTGGAGACACGCTTTATGTGACGCTGGAGCCTTGTTCGACTTGGGGGCGGACGCCGCCTTGCACGGAGGCAGTCATCAAGGCCGGTATCAAGCGCGTGGTTGTCGGTGCGGTTGATCCCAATCCGAAACACCGGGGGCGTGGGTTGCGGATGTTACGCCGGGCGGGGATCCGCGTGACGACCGGGGTTCTGGCAGAGGAGGCGACGGCGATGAATGTGGCGTTCAACAAATGGATCACGACCGGGATGCCGTTCGTGACGGCGAAGGCGGCGGTGAGTGTGGACGGCAAGATGGCGACGCGGACCGGGGATTCGCAATGGATCACCGACGAGTCGGCGCGTCGGGAAGGGCACCGGCTGCGGGCGCAGGTGGATGCGGTGATGGTGTCGGCCGGCACGGTGCGGCGGGATGATCCGGCGTTGACGTTGCGGCACGGCATTCGTGGTCGGCAGCCGTGGCGCGTGGTTGTGGATGGCCGGGGGCGTTCGCCGCGAGGTGCGAAGTTGTTCACGGACAAGCTGCGTCACCGCACGGTGGTGGTGACGACGACGAACTCTGCGCCGGCTTGGAGAAAATATTTGGCGCTACGGGGCGTCACGGTGTTGGTGGTGCGGGCGGCCGAGGATGGGCACGTGAATTTGCGGGCGTTGCTGGTGGCGTTGGGGCAGTTGGAGATCACGAGCGTGTTGCTGGAAGGCGGCGGGGACTTTCTCGGGGCGATGTGGGAAGAAGGGTTGGTGGACCGGGTTGCGTTTTTCTACGCGCCGAAGATCATCGGCGGACGGGAAGCGCCGACAGCGGTGGACGGTCGCGGCGTGGCGCGGGTGGCGGATGCGGTGACGTTGCGGGGCGTGAAGTGGCGAGCTTTGCCGGGCGGGCAGATGTTGATGACCGGTGACGTGGTGCGCCGGTAGGTTACTGAAGGACGTGGGTAGCAGTGGCGATCCGGCAGTAGACGTTGGTGAACGTGGTGGAGTTGGCGTAGTAGAGCCAGTAATCGGCGTTGTTGTTGTTGCCGGAGGTGGGGCACTCAAAGACCTTGGTGAGCCGGATGTATTGGTTGGTGAGCAGTGTCTGACGGATACTCGCGCTGCTGCTGCGAATGGGGTACAGGCTGTTGCGAGTTTCGGTTTCGTATTGCACGACCCCGTCGAAAATCAGGCGCATGTTTTGGACGCACCGCTGGGTTTGGGCGTTGTTGCGGGACTTGCTCAGCGAAGGCATGGCGAGGATGGCCAGCAACCCGATGACCGCGCAGACAATCATCAGTTCCAGAATCGTGAAAGCTGTTTTGCGATGTTGCTGATCCAGCATAGCGGCGGCACCCGCAATGGTTGGCGAGCAGTGGCTATGCCTCGGCTGCGGAAGGTGTTCGCTGTGCGTTAATGTGCAGGAGGTCTGCGCCGGGGTTGATTAGTCTGGACTTTAATGTTTGAGCGCGGAACATTGGCCGCTGTCCAATGTCAAAACTGAGAGACAAGGGAAGGGTATGACGACGACAAATTCGACGCTGGCTGAAAACGACGTAGCTGCCATTGGTGAACTCCGCAGCTTCTACGGCGCCCTCCGCGCCGAGTTGGGCAAGGTCATCATCGGCCAAGACAAAGTGATCGAGCAATTGGTGATCTGCCTGTTTGCCCGGGGACACGCGTTGCTGATGGGCGTGCCGGGTTTGGCGAAGACGCTCCTTGTCCGGTCGGTCGCGGAGACGATGGACCTCAATTTCAGCCGAATCCAGTTCACACCCGACCTGATGCCCGCCGACATCACCGGCACCGAGATCTTGCAGGAAACCTCCCAGCCCGGCCGCCGGGCGTTCGAGTTCATCAAGGGACCGGTCTTCGCGAACATCGTCCTCGCCGACGAAATCAACCGCGCGCCGCCCAAGACGCAGGCCGCGCTCCTCGAGGCGATGCAGGAACATCGCGTCACCGCGGCCGGGCACACGTACGATTTGCATCCGCCGTTCTTTGTCCTCGCCACCCAAAACCCAATCGAACAGGAAGGCACCTACCCGTTGCCGGAAGCGCAGCTCGACCGGTTCATGTTCCTGATCCACGTCGATTATCCCGCCGAAGCCGAGGAAGGCCGCATCGCGCGCGAGACCACCGGCGGCGGCGCCACGAAACTCACGAAGCTCATCCACGGCGACAAAGTCATCGCGTTTCAGGAACTTGTCCGCCGCGTGCCGGTGCCCGACCACGTTTACGATTACGCCGTGAAACTGGCGCGCTCCACGCGTCCCCCGGAAGCCAAGTCGCCCGATTGGATCAAGAGTTGGGTGAGTTGGGGTGCCGGTCCGCGTGCCGTGCAATGCCTCATCCTCGGCGCCAAGGCCCGCGCGGCTTTGCTCGGCAGCTATCTCGTCCGCACGGAAGACGTCGAGGCGGTGGCCGAGCCGGTGTTGTACCACCGGATCATCACCAACTTCCACGCGGAGTCCGAAGGCGTGACCA
>OMJI01000176.1 GCA_900299315.1 Verrucomicrobiota bacterium
AAGTACATCGGCGCGGTGATGGAGAGCGAGCCGGTCATCGTCGGCGGCGAGGAAAGCGGCGGGTTGAGCGTGAAGGGGCACGTGCCGGAGAAGGACGGCGTGCTGGCGTGCTTGTTGATGGCGGAGCTGGTTGCGTTCGAAGGGAAGCCGTTGAAGAAGATTTTGGCCGACATCCAGAAGCAGGCCGGTACGATCCTTAGCGACCGGATCAATCTCCGGGTGACACCGCAGCGGAAGGATGAGTTGCTCGCTCGGTTCGCCGGTGGCCTCCGCGACTTCGGCGGACGGCGCGTCACGGAGACCGTGACGAAGGACGGCTACAAATTCCTACTCGGCGACGGTTGCTGGGTGATGTTCCGCGCGTCGGGAACCGAGCCTGTGTTCCGCTGCTATCTCGAATCGCGGACCGGCAAGCAGCTCTCTGAGTTGCGGGCGGCAGCCTTGGCGATGGTGAAGTGACGTGCGGTGGATGGGCATAGTCTTGCTCGCGGCGGCGGCCCAAGCCGCAGAGATCCGGTATCCCACGGTCGCGTATCTGGATGAATTGAAACTGGAGCCGGTCGATCTCACCGTCGAGAAGCGGACCCCGATTTCCCTCTCGCGCGATTCGCGTAGCGCGATGGCGTACCTGCACGTCGGGCAGAAAGTCCGGTTGGTCGGCTGGACCCCGGAGATGTTCTACGTCGATGCGCGGGTGGCGACCGGCCCGATGCGCGGGTGGGTAAGCGCCGCGGCGGTGGCCGGGCCGACGCAGGATGTCGTGGCGGAGTTGCAGCGCCGGCAGGAGGCGAAGGCCAAGAACCGGCAGCTCATCGCCCAGCATGAGGTCGGGGTCGGGATGACGCGGGACGAGGTGTTGGAGAGCATCGGCAAGCCCGAGCGCCGGCAGCGGTTGCAGACCGCCCAAGCCGACCGGGAGGTGTGGGTGTACGTGACTTACCGGTATCAGCCGTTCTATCTCCAGACGATGGACGCGGATGGCAAGTTGCAGCAGACGGTGACGTACCGGCGCGTGCCGGCGGGGCATCGCGCGGTGGTGTTTGGCGGGGAACTGGTCGTCGCGGTCGAGGAGAACGTGGAGGAGAAGGCGGCCCCGTTGGTCGTGCCGTAGGGCTTAGCGTTATTGGCAGACCCTGTAGCCGAGGCGTAAGCCTCGGCCGAAGCTTACGCTTCGGCTACAGTTCCAGCGGGAGACCAATGCTTAGAACTGCACCGTAGGGCATGGCCGGGCTTGATTCGGTAGGGTGGCGCGTCTATCCTGCCGGCGTCCAGAACGTCAGCAAAAAGGCATTTTCATGATGACAGTCAAACGCATAACGATCGCACTCGTTGTGGTGTTGTTGGGGGTGAACCTCGCGGTGGCCGCGCGCATCTATTCCGCCGCCACCGAGAACACCGCGAAGGACGACCCCTATGCGCAGTTCAAGCTGGCGGCGCAGGTGATGGAGTTGATCCGCGCCAACCACGTGGACGGCGACAAGACGACCTACCAGCAGTTCACCTACGATGCGTTGAAGGGGATGATGAGTTCGCTCGACCCGCACAGCCAGTTCATGGAGCCGGCGGTGTACGAGGACATGCAGAGCGAGACGGAAGGGAAGTTCGGCGGGTTGGGGATCGTGATCAGCATGTCGAAGGAAGGCTACATCACCGTTGTGGCCCCGATGGAAGACACGCCCGGGGCGAAGGCCGGTCTGTTGCCCGGTGACCGCATCATCAAGATCGACGGCCGGTCCACGGAGAAGATGCCGTTGCAGGAAGCGGTCAAGCAGTTGCGCGGCGAGCCGGGCACCAAGGTCACCATTACCGTCTTCCGTCCGAAGGCGAAGGATCCGGGCGACCGTATCAAGGACCACACCATCGAGCGCGCCGAGATCAAGGTGGACAGCGTCAAGGATGTGAAAATCATTCAGGACAGCATCGGCTACATCCGCATCACGCAGTTCAACGCGCCGACCGCCGATGAATTCCGCAAGGCACTCGACAAGCTCGAGAAAGAGGGGATGGACGCGTTGATCATCGACTTGCGCAACAACCCCGGTGGCTTGCTCGACTCCGCGATCAAGGTCTCCAGTGAATTTCTTCCGCGCGGCGAGCTCGTCGTCTCCACCGAGGGACGCGACCCGAAACAGGACCACAAGTATTACGCTGTCGGCAGCAAGCGCCGCCCGGCTTATCCCATCGCCATTGTCGTCAACGGCGGCAGCGCGAGCGCGAGCGAGATTGTTTCCGGGGCGTTGCAAGACATGAAACGCGCGGTGCTCGTCGGCGAGACCACGTTCGGCAAAGGCTCGGTGCAGAGCATTCTCAAGCTGCCGGATGGCTCAGCGTTGCGGCTGACCACGGCGAAATACTACACGCCCAGTCACAAGGTCATCCACGAACACGGCGTCGTGCCGGACATCGTCGTGCCCGTCTCCGAGGAGAACGAACGCAAACTAATGGAGCAACGCGCCCGCGCCAACCTCCCGCCCGAGGAAGGCGCCGAGAAGGTCCAACCCGTCGCGGATGAGCAACTTGACCGGGCGATCGACGTGCTGAAAGGTGTGAAGCTCTTCGCCAAGCAGACCAAGCTCGGCGGGCGCTCGAATGTCGCGGCCAGCAAGTGACCGGGTGAACATCCTCGGTATCGAAACTTCCTGCGACGAGACCTCGGCTGCCGTGGTTCGGGATGGAACGGAGATCCTCTCCAACGTCGTCAGTTCCCAGGTCGATCTCCACCGGCCGTTCGGCGGGGTCGTGCCCGAACTGGCCTCCCGGCATCATCTCGAACTCATCGACAGCATCGTCACCGAAGCGCTGACTGCAGCCGGCATGGGATGGTCAGAGATCCATGCCGTGGCCGCCACCTACGGTCCCGGCCTTGCCAGCTCGCTCCTGATTGGTCTCAATGCCGGTAAAGGGATCGCGACTTCACTCGGCGTCCCGTTCTACGCCATCAATCACATGGAGGCGCATCTCTATTCGCCGCTCATCGCCCGGGCGGAGCTTCCGATGGTTTCGCTCATCGTGTCCGGTGGGCACACGATGCTCGTCCACGCCACGGCGATTGGCCGGCATGAAATCCTCGGGCAAACGGTGGATGACGCGGCCGGCGAAGCGTTCGACAAGGTCGCCAAGCTCCTCAAGCTCGGCTATCCCGGTGGCCCCGAGATTGACCGGCTCGCCAAGCAAGGGAACCCGGCAGCCATCGCCTTCCCGCGAAGCATGCTCGACGATCCAAGTTACAATTTCAGTTTCAGCGGACTGAAGACCTCGGTGCGCTATTGGTTGGACCGCAATGGCTCGGCCCCGGTCGCAGATGTTTGCGCCAGTTTTCAGGAAGCGGTCGTGGACGTTTTGGTCGGCAAGACGATGCGGGCGGCGGAGCAATTCGGTGTGCGTACCGTCAGCGCGGCCGGTGGCGTTTCGATCAATTCCCGGCTTCGGGCGCGGCTGCGGGAGGAGTGCGACCGGCGCCAGATTCGACTCTTGCTCGCCGACGCCAAGTTGTGTACAGACAACGCCGCCATGATTGGCGCGCTCGCGTTTCATAAGCGATCAGCTCCAGACATGGCAGTGGAAATCGCGCCCTCGATAGGACTCGTATGAAAGCTCGACTCATCGTTGCCGACAGTGAACACGACGCGGACATGCTGTACGCGGTGGGCATGTTCGTGCCCGACCCGTTTGTTTATTTCGAGGTGGGCAATCGCCGGTACGTCGTGATGAACGACTTGGAGATTGATCGCGCCAAGCGCCAAGCCAAGGTGGACCGCGTGCTCTCCTACACCCGGTATTCCCGGCTCTTGAAGCGTGCCGGCGTGGCACAGCCGCGCCTCGCCGATGTGGTTAATGAAGTCTTGCGGGAATTTCGGGTCACAGAAGTGGAAGTTCCGCACAGCTTCCCGGTTGGCCTCGCGAACAAATTACGGGTGAAGGTGGCGGTCGCGAAGGCGGCGTTCTTCCCGGAGCGCGAACTCAAATCCGCCGCGGAAATCCGCAAACTCGCCGATGCGTTGGCGATGGCCGAGGAAGGGATGGGTGCGGCGTTGCAGGCGTTGCGGGCGAGCAAGATTGGACGCGATGGCTATCTGCACTGGCGCGGGCAGCGGCTGACGTCGGAGCATGTCCGGGGACTCATCAACGCGACGATTGCGGCACGCGGTGGCGTGGCGGCTCACACCATTGTGGCCGGTGGCAATCAAGCTTGCGACCCGCACGAGCGCGGCCACGGTCCGTTGCGCGCGCACGAGACAATCATTCTGGATATTTTTCCCCGCGACATGGCAACCGGCTACTGGGGTGACATCACGCGCACCATCGTCCGTGGTCGCGCCCGCGAGCCGGTCAAACGTATGTACGCGGTGGTGGCGCAAGCGCAGGAGCTGGCGTATGGCCAGTTGCGGGCCGGTGTGGATGGTCAGTCGGTGCACGAGGCGATTCACGCGCTGTTCAAACGGGAAGGTTTCACGACCGGCGTGAAACGCGGTTTTCAACAAGGCTTCTTCCACGGTACCGGGCACGGTCTCGGTTTGGAGATCCACGAGTTGCCGCGTGTCAGCGCGGTTAAGGCCGAGATGAAAACCGGACATGTCGTCACGGTTGAGCCGGGGTTGTATTACCGGGGAATCGGCGGCGTACGGCTGGAAGATGTCGCTGTCATCGGACATCGCGGCTGCCGGAACCTGACGCACTTCCCGAAGTTTCTGGAAATCTAGCGGCGCGTCCGTTAGTCTAAACCCTGTGAGAGTCAGTCTCACTCGGGGTGTTCCGCTCAAGACGGCCGGAAACGCCTTAACGGCGAGTTTGCTGTTGGGGACCTTGTTCGGCTTCGGCGGTATTCTTTTCTCGCTTACCAATCCCAGTGCCCCACTCACGCGGGTACGCGCGGTCTTTTTCTCAGGGAACCAGCCGGTCGCGACTGATGCCGGTATGCCTTATCTCGGGCCACAGTGGTGTGCCGGTGATTGCGAGGGTTCTCACCCGGTTTGCTACAAAACCGGTCAGCGGGTGCGACTCGGTGTGGAGCTTGAAGTGGATCGCTGGCACCCGAGTGGCCCTGTGTGGGTGGTTGGCCGGGACATGCTGGGCACAGAATTTCGCGGGGAAGGTTGGATCCGCAACAATCAGTGCGTCATCAATGATCTGCGTGCCAGTCGCAACCTGCCGGCTCGTGTTCGAGTGTATGAACCGTACGAGATTGCGTGGCGTGTGTCCTTCAACGGTGGCCGGTCATACGTTCGGGCGGGAATAACCCAGCACCGGCTATATGTGACGCTGGATGCGCCGCGGTGCACACCGCTCCACGAATCGGTGCTCGACATCAGTTGCCGGGCTGCCGCGGGCGGCAGCAACCAAAGCGATGTCGTGTGGCGCATCTGGCGTGCATTTGCGGCGCGGACCGAAGCCGGTGAGTTGCGCGGCATTCACTGCCGGCAGTGGAGCGGCCAGCTTCTACGGTACTGGCTGACGGAGGACCAACAGACCGTCGCGCAAAACCATTCGGTGGAGCAACTCCTCCAAACAGGCGTGGGGACGTGTCAGGCGTGGACAGAGTTGCTGCAACAAGCGTTGCAGGCCCAGGGGGTTGCCGGCGTGGAAACCGTCTGCGTGGTGCCGCCGCCGGGCTGTGCCGGGTTCGTTATGCGGGCCGGGCTTCGCGCGCAGGGCAATGCGCATCCGCCCCGGTATTACGTGAATCACGCGTTGGTGGAGTGGGACCGTAACTTCTACGATCCTTCCTACGGCAACGGGCCTTACCGGGGCGCAACGGAGACGGACGCCATTGCGGCTTGGCGGCGAAGTACCGTGGCCGGCGTTCTTTATCGCGACGTTGCCCACAGTCAGACGATGGCCGCCCGGTGACGTGCTTGAACGTTCGTGCGTGCTCTGCTATCTAACCGAGCAAAATGACACCAGAAATCACCTACATTCTCATCATCTTCGCTTCAGTTGTCGCGGTCATCGCCCAGCTGCGCGTCAGTTCTTCCTTCAACAAATTTTCGAAAGTCCGCACCCAACGCGGAATGACCGGCGCGGAAGTGGCCTCGCAGATTTTGGAAGATGCCGGCATCAACGATGTCGAAATCAAGCGCACCGAATCGTTCCTCGGCGACCACTATGATCCCTCGAAGAAAGTGCTCTGCCTCTCGCCCGGCGTTCACGACAGTGAGTCCGTCGCAGCAGCCGGCATTGCTGCCCACGAATGTGGCCACGCCATCCAGCACCAGCACGGCTACGCGCCGCTCAAAGCGCGGATGGCGGTGGTGCCGGTCACGATGGTCGCGTCAAAGATGTTGCCGTTCATCGTGATTGGCGGTTTCTGGTTCGGTTTGTTCCGGTACGGCCCCATCCTGAACTTGGGCATTGCGATCTACGCGGTCCTGACCGTGTTCCAGTTAATCACGTTGCCGGTGGAGTTCGACGCCAGCCGGCGCGCCAAGCTGATCCTGAGCCAACACGGCATCGTCACCCGCGAAGAAGCCACCGGCGTGAGCAGTGTGCTCAATGCCGCGGCGTGGACCTACGTGGCGGCGTTCCTCTCGTCGCTCTTCCACCTGCTGCACCTGCTGGCGGTTCGCAACCGGAACTAATGTTGCGTCTGTCGCCGACTGCAGCCGAGGCGTAAGCCTCGGAGAATCCGGGGCCGAAGCTTACGCTTCGGCTACAAAGTGGATTTTAGTCACGCGATTGTGACGCGCGTGCTATAAGCTGACCGGGTCATGAAGGTCACCCTGCAGAATGTCACCAAGCGGTTCGGCGACAGCCTTGTCGTCAACGATGTCTCCCTCGAAATCGCCGACGGGGAACTCTTCTTCCTCCTCGGCCCCAGTGGTTGCGGCAAGACGACGCTCTTGCGGTGCGTGGCCGGGTTCTACATTCCCGAAGCCGGCAAGATTTGGATTGGCGACACGGACGCGACCAATCTGCCGCCGCACAAACGCGACACCGGCATGGTGTTCCAAAGCTACGCGCTTTGGCCGCACATGACCGTGCGCGAGAACGTGGCGTTTGGTCTCGAACTCCGCGGCGTTTCCAAGGAGGAAATGGCGCGGCGCGTGGACGAGGCGTTGGCGATGGTGCGGATGACCGACCGCGCGAATTACCGGTCGCCACAACTCTCCGGCGGCCAGCAGCAGCGGGTGGCCTTGGCGCGGGCGCTCGTGATCCGGCCGAAGTGCCTGTTGCTGGATGAACCGTTATCCAATCTCGACGCCAAGCTCCGGTTGGAGATGCGCACGGAGATCCGCCGCATTTGCAAGGAAGCCGGGCTGACCGGTATCTACGTGACGCACGACCAGAAAGAAGCACTCTCCGTGGCCGACCGGCTGGCGATTCTCGACCAAGGCAAGATCCAGCAGTGCGGTGCGCCCTGCGAGGTGTACGAACGCCCGGTCAGCAAGTTTGTCGCGAACTTCATCGGCGAGACGAATTTCGTCGAGGGCCCGGTGGTCTCTGTCGATGAAAAGCGAGTGGTCGTGCAGGCGGATCACGGGACGATTACCAGCAGCGTGCTGCCGGCTGAGCCCGTGCGGGTCGGGCAGCGCGTGGCGTTGTCGGTGCGGCCGGAAGTCATCCACTTGGGCGAACCGCCGCGCGACGGAGTCAACATCTTCCACGGCGAACTGCGTGAGAGCGTCTACTTGGGCGAGATGGCGCAGCATCAGGTCGTCGCCGCGGGCACCACGGTAAAGATTTTCGATTTGCATCCCCAGATTCTGACGCGCCCCGGTCACAGCAAACAGGTCACCGTCTGGTGCCGGCCCGAAAACGTGGTGGTGCTGACGCGATGAGGAACAACCCGGAACCCACCCCTAACCCCTCCGGGGGAGGGGAACAGGTTGACTCCCCTCCTCCGGAGGGGCAGGGGGTGGGTGGGTGATCCGGAATCTCTCCGTCTTGCTCGCAGCGGCAGCGATCGTGGCCTTGCCGTTTCTCCTGCGCCAACCCGAGGCTACCGGCAACTGGCGCCAAGGCGACCCGGTGCTCACGATTGTCACGCCGCACAATGAAGCCATCCGGTACGAATTCGGCCGCGCGTTTTCGGAATGGCATGCACGCAAGTTTGGTCAGCCGGTCAAGATCGAGTGGCTCAACGTCGGCGGCACTACCGAGATCAGCCGGTATCTGGTGAGCGAATACGTCGCCGCGTTTCGCGCGTGGTGGATCGCCCAAGGCCAACCGTGGCCGGCCGGCGCGGCGGAGGAAGTGGTGGCGCGGAAGACGGACAAGTTTCCCGAATTGCACCAGCGGTTTCGCGCGGTGGATGATGCCCGGCAGTTCACGAGCAGGATCGATCTGTTTTTCGGTGGCGGCGAGTACGACCACACGCGGGCATATCAGCAAGGCCTGACCGTACCGCCGTGGCCGGCGGGGCAGGAGCCGGCCGAAGTGGTCGCGCAGATACCGGCGACCATCAGCGGCGAGACGTGGCGGACGCCGTACATGCTCGGGACGTGCGTCAGCACCTTTGGGATCTGTTACAACCGCGACCGGCTCCGTGATCTCGGCGTCAAATCGCCGCCCACCCGGTGGGTTGACTTGACCGACCCGGTCTATTTCTGCCAGGTAGGCGTCGCCGACCCCACGAAATC
The DNA here is from genome assembly GCA_900299315.1 of Verrucomicrobiota bacterium. Taxonomy (GTDB): domain Bacteria; phylum Verrucomicrobiota; class Verrucomicrobiia; order Palsa-1439; family Palsa-1439; genus OMJI01. The sequence goes on from OMJI01000176.1 coordinate 8,577, forward strand.
CGGCAGCATTGCCAAGGCGTTCGAGATGATTATCCAGGAACAGATGCGTTTGGCAGCGAACCCGGCGGATGGCTGGGCGGCGGGACTGCGCGTGGTGCAACTCATCGGGGCGAATGCCCGGTATTTCACCGACTCGGCCAGCAAGGTGCCGATCGACGTGGCGGCGGGCGACGCGGCGGCGGGGCTGGCGATTGATTTCTACGCCCGGTTTCAGGCGCAGACAGCCGGGCATGGGCAAATGGAATACGTCACCCCGGTCGGTGGTTCGAGCGTGAGTTGCGATCCCATCAGTCTGCTGCGCGGCGCGCCGAACCGGGAAGTGGCGGTGCGGTTCATCGAGTTTGTTCTCAGCCGGGAAGGGCAGGGTTTGTGGGCCGGTAAACCCGGTACGCCCGGCGGGCCGGTAAAGTACCAGCTCTGCCGCGTGCCGATTCGCCGGGACGTGGCGGCGGAGTTGCCGGAGAACCCTTATGAATTGGCCAAGTCGTTCACGTACCGGCCCGAGTGGACGGCCGGGCATTTCAACGTCCAGCGCGACTTGGTGCGGGCGATGTGCTTGGACTCTGGCGACGAGTTGCGGACGGCGTGGAAGGTGATTATCGACAACGGCGGCCCCGCCCGGCAGCCGGCCGCGATGGAAGTGTTGCAGCAGTTGCCGGTCGGGTGGGAGAATGCACGCGAAGTCGCGAAGCAGAAAGACCGGCTGACGTATCTGCGGGAGTGGACCCAGTTTTTCCGGGCGAATTACCGGCGAGCGGAAGCGGTGGTGGCGCGATGAAACGGACAGCCCCTCACCCTAACCTTCTCCCCCGATGGGAGAGGGAATCTGGGTCCGCCCTCCTCTCCCCATCGGTGGAGAGAATCGAGGTGAGGGTGATATGAGGCGCTCGACGGCTTGGACGGTCGCTGTGTTAATGGGACTCGTGTTTGGGGTCACCTTCCTGCTGCCGTTGGGGACGGTGGTGAGCGGCGGCTTTTTTGTGGGGGGCAAGTTCACGCTGCGGTACCTCATCGGCGTGTTCGAGAACCCGGTTTACGCCGAGGGATTGCTGAACAGCGTGAAGATTGCAGTGGGGACGACGTTGCTGGTGGTGTTGATTGCGGTGCCGCTGGCTTGGCTGGGAAACCGGTTTGAGTTTGCCGGCAAGAAACTGCTCAGCGGGCTGGTGCTGGTGCCGATGGTGTTGCCGCCGTTCGTGGGCGCGATTGGGTTTCAGCAAATCCTCGGTGTCTACGGTTCGCTGAACACGTGGCTCGGTACGTCCATCGACTGGCTCGGGCGGGGCCGGTACTTCGGCGTCATCTTTCTACAGGCGCTGGCGTTGTATCCGATCATGTACCTAAACGTGGCGGCGGCGCTCGCAAACATTGACCCGGCCATGGAGGAAGCGGCGGAGAATCTCGGCTGTCACGGTTTTCGGAAATTCTGGAAGATCACGTTGCCATTGATGATGCCAGGCCTGTTTGCGGGCGGGACGATCGTGTTCATCTGGAGCTTCACGGAACTCGGGACACCGTTGATCATGAACTACACCCGGTGCGCCTCGGTGCAGGTGTTCGATGCGTTGAAGGAGATCGGGACGAATCCGTTCCCGTTCGCGCTGGTGGTGGTGATGCTGCTGGCGAGTGCGGGGCTGTACGCGCTCAGCAAGTTGGCGTTTGGCGGCCGCGGGTACGCGATGCAGAGCAAGGCCGCGACGGTATCGGGCGTGGAAACAGTGCGCGGCCTGCGCAGCGTCATCGTGGCTCTGCCGTTTGTGGTGGTGACCGGGCTCGCGCTGCTGCCGCATCTCGGTGTGATCCTGACCAGCGTCAGCCAGCCGGGAAGCTGGTACCAGTCGGTCTTGCCGCACGCCTACACCTTCGAAAATTACCGGGAAGCATTGGGGCACGGCATCACGGTCACGAGCATCCGCAACAGCCTGCTGTACTCGTCGCTCGCCGTGGCGGTGAACATCGTGCTCGGCGTGGCGGTCGCGTTCGTGGTGGTGCGGTCCGACTTGCCGGGGCGCGGTGCGCTGGACGCGCTCGCCATGTTGCCGCTGGCCGTGCCGGGCTTGGTGATGGCGTTTGGTTATCTCGCGATCAGTTCCTACCTCGGCAATCAGGATTGGGTGAAGGAAAGCCGGTTCTGGCAAAGCCTGTTGGATGTGCGGACGAACCCGACGCTGTTTCTCGTGATCGCCTACGCCGTGCGGCGGTTGCCATACATGGTGCGGTCGTCCGTGGCCGGCTTGCAGCAGACGTCGGTGACGCTGGAGGAAGCGGCCGCGAATCTCGGCGCCTCACCGGCTCGGACGCTGCGAACGGTGACCCTGCCGCTCATCATGGCGAACCTGATTGCCGGGGTGCTGCTGGCGTTTTCGTTCAGCATGCTGGAGGTGAGCGACAGTCTGATGCTCGCCCAGCGCGCCGACTTCTTCCCGATCACCAAGACCATCTACGAGCTGTTCCAGCTCATCGGCACCGGCAAATACATCGCCGCCGCGCTGGGCGTCTGGGCGATGTCGTTCCTTGCCGTCACCATCATCGGCGCGAGCCTGATCTTGGGCAAGAAGATGGGCCAGTTGTTCCGCGTCTAGATCGAGATGCGGGTGGCGCTGCTCTCGGCAGCGTATCGGCGCTACATGGAAGACGCAGTGCCGGAAGCCTGCCGGCCAGCCGTGGAAACGATTGGAAACCTGGCTGCGGTTGGGTGGGCGTGACTTTGTGGAACGGATGCAACAGCGCACGTGGGGGAGGCGCGCGAGCAACCCACGCTACGACGGTTGCAGAAGCGGTCTGAATTTGCGACGATTATGGTGACGGTGGAGAAAGTGAACGGCGAACGGTGGGAAGAATTTCGCGACCGCTACGGCGACGGAAGGAAGGACTTGGGGCTTCGGCTGGGTGAACTGCAGCAGCGTGACCAGGGCTGTGAGGCGGTCGGAACAGCGCAGCGCCAAAGTCACCGAGTTATAGAAAAGACTGGCACCCATCAAAGCCAATCTGACCAGTGTGCTGAGTTGACCCCAATGCCGGGCAATCCGCTATGAGACTAACTGTCACCAGACTATTAGTGACAGTGACTTGGATTGCGGCCGGCGTGGTAGTTGGAAGACTCCTCTACTGTACGCTGGGACGAATTGGATTTTGGGTAGGTTTTCTTGTGGGAATCAGTACGTCTTTTATCCTTACTTGGGCTGTCTTGCTTGGGCGAATCATCTTGTTCTTTCCATTCCCAGTTTGTCGACAGGGCAAGTGCATGACAATTGCAGACTATGTTTGGAAAAGGGGCACGATCTATGGCTGGCAAGGTGGCGGTGAGTATCATTATCGGTGCAGGTGCGGGGATGTTTACGTCCGGAAGGGAAAACAATTCATGGTGTGCTTTCCGGACGGGTCAAGACAGACTTATAAGAAGCTTTCTGGCTTTCGGCGATGGGAAGACGATCTGCCGCTGGAGTCGAATGAGAAGTGGGAGCGCGTTGAATAGGGAAACCGGGGTCAAATCTCAGGGGTGTGTTGCCCAAAACGGCGACTTGTGAAGCTGTTTCTTCCGGTGAGGGTGTGGGTCGTGTCGAAGCGGCAGCATCATGATGGGAGTGCATATCAGCCAGTCACCCCTGTTCGACTATCGCCTCGACCTCGATCACCGCGTCCGAGGCCACGAGCGTGAAGCGTCGGCTTTGGCCGAGGCTTACGCCTCGGCTACAGGGGGGTGCCCAAAACTTCTCGCGGTACCCGTTTAGGAGGGCGTGCTAGATGGAAATGCGGGTGGCGCTGCTTTCGGCGGCGGTTTCGATCTCGAAGTAGTCCTCGCGGTCGAACCGGAACATGCCGGCGACGAGGTTGGAGGGGAAGACTTCGAGGCGGGTGTTGAAGTCGCGGACGTTGCCGTTGTAGAAGCGGCGGGCGGCTTGGATGCGGTCTTCCGTGTTTACCAGTTCGGACTGGAGTTGGAGATAATGTTGGTCGGCTTTGAGCACCGGGTAGCGTTCCGCGACGGCGTAGAGTTGCCGGAGCATACTGATCAACACATTCTCGTCCTTGGCTTGTGACGACGGCGAGCCGGTGGAGGCGGCAGCGACGTTGCGGGCGTGGATGACTTTCTCCAGCGTGTCGTGCTCGTGCTTGGTGTAGCCTTTGACGGTGGCGACGAGGTTGGGAATCAAGTCATACCGGCGTTTCAACTCGGTGTCGACATTCGACCATGCCTCCCGGCATTGGTTGCGGAGTTTGACGAGCAGGTTGTAGAGGCCGGTGAGCCAGATGAGGGGAAGGAGTAGGAGAACGAGCACGAGCAGAGGTAGGAGGTTGGGATTCATGTTTCGCCTCGTTGCTGTTGTAGCACATAGTCCGGCAGGCGGTCGAGAATCCCTTGGATGACGGTTGCCGCTGCTTCCAAGTCCGGTAGCTCAAACCGCCGGGTGCGGTATGCGATCACGTTCCAGTCGTGCATCTGCAGGTTGAAGTCCGGCTGCGTCAGGAGAAATTCCATCGTGCGGGCGTGCAGAACGTCGTACGCCCATTTCCTGTTCGGCGCCGCGACGTGGAAACGCCGGCTGAACTCGGCGGACTCGAAGTCGATGTCATCGAACCCCACAAACTCCGCGAGCCGGTCAAACACCGTCTCCGGTCGGATCGCGAGCGGCTGGAGTGGCACGTCGCTCGTCACGATGACGGCGGAGAAGTGATGGTGATTCGTGCGCCGGCCGTTCTTGGTCTGGGTGTAGGTTTCGTAGTGATAATCGAACGCGTAGAACGATCGGTTCTGCAGCGCGCCGCGGACGACATTGTAGGCGTACCGGTTTTCGCCTTTGCGGAGGCACTCGAAGTCCGGGAACCGGCCCTGCACGCTGTAGTCGTTCGTGGACGAGTAGCTCAACCCCTTGATTGCCGCCCAAGCCGCCAGTGCCTTGCGACGCCTGTCTGCGGCCACGGCCGCGTAAATCGTGATCGCGGCAAAGATGGCCACGAACGCCACGATGATTAGAATCGGCGGCACACCGGAGTTGTACAGCCGCGCCGCCACCCAAGCAAGCCCGGCAGCGGCAGGAGATGCAGTTTAAGGTGTTGCCCACCGGCGGGCCACTGTAGCCGAAGCGTCAGCTTCGGCCGAGGCTCACGCCTCGGCTACAGAGGTTGCCCAAACCTGTCAACTCCGCCCGGCCTCGGGAGAGCGGAGTCAGTAGGTGAAGGTCTCCAAGTCGTACCGGGCGATGTACGGGTTGCCGCGGCGCGCCAACTGCAGCCCGGCCCTCAGTTCCTGCTCCTGCGCGTCGATCTCTGCCGGCGTCAGGGGCGTGATGCTCTCCTGCAACGCAATCGCGTCGTATTGCCCGCCGGGATAAATGACGAGCGGGGAAAGATAGATGTAATCGCCGCGGCTCAGCGGCAGCGAGTTGATGACGCGTGCCGTCTCGCGGACATGGGCCTCGGCGAACTGCCGGCCACCCGCGCCGAGCAGGACAATCACCGCGACAGTCAGCCGGGCGTCCTTCAACGCTGTCACCGTCCGCGTCAGTCCCGGTACCGTGGCCGGCTTGCGAAGCCACTGCAACAGATCCTCGCTGCCGGATTCCATCCCGATATAAACGCGCCGCAACCCGAGCCGGTGGAGTTCCGTCCATTCCGCGACTGACCGGGGTGTGCCGGTAAAGATGTCGAGAAACGAGCCGATCCCGTCGAACCGGTTTGCGCGACCGAGCCACCAGCCGGCGTCCACCTGCGTCTGCTCGGGGGCCGGTAATTCAAAATGCTCGCGGATCAACTGGAGGTCGGCGACGAGATCGCGTTGCGGGATCGTGAGCGCGTTGGCTTCGCCAAGGAACAGCGACCGGCGGGCGGCCAAGGAGGCGCCGTGATATTCGATCACCGAGTGCAGATGTTCACCGAACTCGGCAGGATCCTTCGCGTGGAAGTGGACGCCTTTGTAAAGCTGACAGAAGGCGCAGTGATTGTAGCAGCAACCCTCGGTGGCTTGCAGGACGAGCGCGTTGTACTCGTTCGGCGGCAGCACCGCCACGCTCCGGTAGATGGCTGCGAACCGGCTCGCATCGCGCCGGGCGGTTACCACGTCAAACGCGGCCGCGCGCCGGAGCAGGGGAGTGATCCGTTCGAGCGCGCCGGGGATGTTGGGTTTACCGAGGGTGAACGTCGCCTTCCCGGCTTCCACTTCCTGCCAGACGGACAGGACGGCGGCATTGGATTCGCGGACGAGCCGGTCGGCTTCCGTCTCGTCGAGCACCACCCGGTCGAGGCCACCACCTTCGGCGGCGGCGCGTTTGCGGCTGAAGACGACCCAGTGGGACAGGCTGCGCCGCCAGTAATGATCAAGCTCGGCGACCTTGACGAGCCGCGCTTCGAGATCAAAGTGGATGGCGAGTTGTTTCTGGAAATAGAGGACGAGCTCTGTGGCCGACAGCGCCACGTACACCGCCTCACCGGAAGCCAGCGTGAGCTGGAGGCCGACGGCGTAACCCGGTACGGCACTGAGCGGCCGGTCGCGTTGGTAACGCAACTCGCCCTGCTCAGTTAGGGCCGTCTCGTTCATGCTGCCATGGAGATTTCCTCATCCGAGAGGTAGCAGGCGGGATCCGGTGCCCACGGGTCGCCGTGAACCTGGAACGCGCGGACGCGGAAGCTGCCGCCGCAAATCGGTTTGAACCGGCAATCCGCGCAGCGGCCTTTCAGCAACGGGAGCCGGTTGCGCAACTGGGCGAGCAGCGGAATGGTGTTGTCCGACCAAATCTCGCTGAAGCGACGTTCCTTGATGTTGCCGAGAGTGGCAGACTGCCAGAACTGGTCGGGATGGACATTGCCCTGCGTGTCAATGTTGGAAATGCCGATGCCGGACGAGTTTGCGCCGCCACCGTTCCATTTCATCCACTGATAGACCTTCTCCGCGTACTCGGGATTCTTTTCGCGGAGCTTGAGGTAGAGGTAGGCGTTGTCGACGTGGTTGTCGACCGTCAGGATTTCGCGCGGGTCGCCGTTCTCGAAGAACTTCACGGTGCGCTCCACGATTATGTCCATCGCGCGGCGAACCTCGGCGTTCGACAATTCATCGGCACGGTTGCCGCGGCCGGTGTAGACGAGGTGATAGAAACACGCGCGCTGGATTTTTTCCTGCTCGATGAAATCAAAAATCTGGTGCAGATCCATGCAGTTCCGTTTCGTCAGTGTCAGCCGCAGGCCCACTTTCTGGCCGACGGCGTGGCAGTTTCGCATCCCGCGCACCGCGGCTTCGAACGCGCCAACTTTACCGCGGAAATGGTCGTTGGTTTCGCCAATGCCGTCGAGGGAGATGCCGGCGTAGGTGAGGCCGAGTTTCTTGAGGCGCGCAGCCACAGTCTCATCAATCAACGTGCCGTTCGTCGAAAGCGTGACGCGCAGACCTTTGCCGGTGGCGTATTCCATCAGCTCAAACAAGTCCGGGCGCGTCAGCGGTTCGCCGCCAGAGAAGAGCAACGCCGGTATCCCGTACTGGACGAGATCATCGATGTTGGCTAAGGCTTGTTCGTGCGTCAGTTCGCCGGGATATTTCTGCGCCAAGCTGTCGGAATAGCAATGCACGCAACGCAGGTTGCAAGTGCGGGTGACATTCCACACGACGATAGGTTTACGTTCCGCCGCCAGCTTGGGCGCGCCGTGGCCATGGCCGTAGCGCAGTTGGTCGGCGGGTTGATCGGCACCGCAGTAGAGCTTTGTGATATTAACCATAAATTTATATCTCCTGGACCCGCTGACTGTTTTAGCAGTGGTCATGCCCCGGTGACTGACAAGTTTGCAAGTGCCTTCCCGGTAGTGGAATGGGTGGAAATCTGCGCCAGCCTGTCGGCGTGTAAAGCGGACAGCTTGTCGATTCATCCGTAGCTCCCCGACAATTTGTCGGTCTGGACGGCTGCAGTTCAAAGTGTGGGGCAGGCCCTGTAGCCGAGGCGTAAGCCTCGGCCGAAGCTTACGCTTCGGCTACAGTTATCAGTGGGTGCATAAAGCGTTGAACCATGCATCCGGTCTGGACTGTGTGCTTGTTTTGGCGAATCGCGCGGAGTAAAACTGTGGTCATGACGGCTCCCACGACTCACGAACGTGGCGGCAAATTGGCCGAATTGCACCGCCTCGAACTGGAGGCCGAGCGCCTCCGCACGGAAATCTACGCGGAAACACACCCGACCGGTTGGGCTCCGCAGGGCTACTACACGGCCTTCCACATTTTGGCCGGCAGTGTGTTGGGGTTGTTTGGCGCGGGCGCGAGTCTGCTCTTCAATGTCGTCGGCTCGCTCCTCGTCGGTAAACACGCACTGCAAATTATCCGCGTTTACCTCACTTTCCCGCTCGGCGAAGCAGCGCTGACGATGGACTCGGGCGCGGCACTGGCCATCGGTTGCTGTCTGTACTTGGCCACCGGCGCCGTGTACGGCATCGCGTTCCACCTGATCCTGAGCCGGTATTTCGCGAGCGCGAGCGGCGGGAAACGCTTCATCGTCGCCACGCTGGTCGGCGTGGCGCTCTGGCTCGTGAACTACTACGCGGTGCTCTCGTGGTTGCAGCCGGCATTGTTTGGCGGCAACTGGATCATTCAACTCGTGCCGGTCTGGGTCGCCGCGGCCACGCATCTCGTCTTCGCGTGGGCGATGCTGGCGGTCGACCAGTGGGGACACTTCGAGCCGTACACGGCCCGATGAGCTATCTCGCGGTTTTCCTCGCGAGCCTCGCTTGGTCGGGGCATTGCGTGGGGATGTGCGGTGGGTTCGCCCTCGCCGTCAAGTCACCGGCGCGCATGGCCGCGTACCTTCTCGGCAAACTCTTCACGTACCTTTTCCTCGCCGTGCTGGCGTTAAGTCTGGGGCTCTATCTCCGGCAATTCTCCTTCTGGCTCGGCATTCTGGCCGGGGTGCTGCTGATTCTCATCGGTCTGCATGCGTTGGGCGCGCTGCGTCGCGCGGTGCGTTTGAGTGCGTGGATTGAAGCGACACCGTTCTGCGGTGTGCTCGGCGGCTTGATGCAACAGCGGACGTTGCTGAGCACATTCGTGCTGGGAATTTTTAACGGCTTCCTCCCGTGCCCGCTCGTTTACGCCATGCTGGCCTACGTGGCGACCCTGCCGGCACTCGTGCCGGCCGTGACGACGATGGCGATCTTTGGGCTGGGAACAATGCCGGCGCTTGCGGCCGTGGGGTTGGCCGGCAACTGGTTGAAACACCGGGTGCCGCTCTTGAGGTTAAGCGGGGTGCTCACGATCCTGCTGGGAGTCGTCACAATCTCGCGCGGGTTCGAGTTCTTCCACGCAATCTTACCGGGCCACTGCCACTGAACGTCGCCGCAGTCGCAGGGAGTTGCTGACCACGAACACGCTGCTCACCACCATCGCCCCGGCGGCGAGAATCGGATTCAGCAACCCCAAGGCTGCGACCGGGATGAGCGCCACGTTGTAGAGCAGCGCCCAAAACAGATTCAGCCGAATCGTCCGCCGTGTCGCCGCCGCGAGGGCGAACAACCACGGCAACTTCCCGAGTTCATTGTCGGCGAACGTCACATCCGCAGCCTCCCGGGTCACGTCCGTACCGCCGCCGAGCGCGATGCCGACACAGGCGCGACCAATCGCGGGCGCGTCGTTGATCCCATCCCCGACCATCGCGACTGTCCCACCGGCGGCCGCTTCGCTGACGATGCGCACCTTGTCTTCCGGTAACAAGCCGCCCCGGGCCGGTATCGGTAGCCCCAGCGCGTCCACCGCCGCCTGGCTGTCACCCGACAAAACTTGGAGTCGCCGCGGTTCCAGCGCGCGCAGAGTTGCCACTGCATCCGGTCGGGCGGTCTCGCCGAAAATCAACCGGCCCTGCACGCGCCCATCCCACCGGCAGAACACACCATCCCCGGTGGTGCCGACGAAAGCCGCGTTGCCCACGGCAATCCCGCTGCCGGTAATGCCACGACCCGGCACCACTTTCACGTCATTAACCGGTAGGAGGTTCAGCCCCTGGCTCTCGGCTTCCGCCACGATGGCGCGGGCGAGGGGATGTTCCGAGTGTTTCTCCAGCGACGCCGCGCGGCGCAAGAGTTCATTCGAATCGCCGTCGGTCTCGATCCGCTGCAACGTCGGTGCGCCGGTGGTCAGCGTGCCGGTCTTGTCGAAGAAGATGGTGCGGACGGCGGAGAGTTTTTCGAGGATTTCGCCGTTGCGGATGAAGATGCCCTGCCGGGCGGCACGTTCGATGGCGTTCCAGATGGCCAGCGGGGTTGCGATGCCGAGCGCGCACGGGCATGCGATCAAGAGCACCGCCAGCGCGTCGAGTAGTCCGCGGCTGAACAGCGTGACGCCGGCAACCAGCAGAGCCGCAACGGTGAGGATGACCGACAGCCGGTCGGCAAACTTCTGGACCGGTGACTTGGCGTGGCGGACTTCCTCCAGCAACCGCGCCAGCCGCGCGACGCGCCGGTCGCGACCCGTGGCCGTGGCGCGGATAGTGAAGCTGCCGTCGTAATTCGTGGTGGCGGCGAAGACGTGGTCGCCGGAGTGTTTGGTGACCGGGTGCGACTCGCCGGTCAGCATCGCTTCGTTGACGGTGCCTTCGCCGCGTAGGACGACGCCGTCGCACGGGAATGTCGCCCCGGGCAGCACCGGCACTTCGTCACGGGGCTGGACGGTGCTGTCGGTAGTCAGCAACGATTCGAGGGCGGCGGTGGACGAAGTCTTGGCGCGCGCTTCGAGGTACCGGCCGATGGTGACGAGGACGAGCACCATCGTCACCGTCTCATAATACACCGCGGGACGTTCCGTGAACGTCGCATGCACGGATACGGCAAACGCCGCGAGGCAACCGAGCGCGATCAGCGCGTCCACGCCGAAATGTCCGCGCAACCCCGCCTGCGCCGCGCTGCGCAGGATTGGCACGCCGAGCAGCAGTACGACCGGGATTGAAAATAGGAAGAGGGAGTATCGGACCAATGACTGCATTTGCCGGTAGAACTCGGAGCCGGTATCGGGGAAGAAATGTGGCGTGTAGAGGATCATCGAGAGCATCATCACGTTCATCGCGAGGAACAGGCTCAGCCCGATCCGCGACATGAGCCAGCCCGCTTGTGACTTGTCGGCCTTGTCGCCGGTAATCTGGTGCACGAGCGCGCACCCGTAGCAACAGAAGACCGGCTCGCTGGTGGGACGTGCCGTGCGAACCGGTAAGCCGCACTGGGTGCAGTTGACGGCGCTTACTTCCACATCTGGCCGGCGGTGTTGGTGAGCCAGAGGCGGAGATCGGGAAACGCGTAGAGGACGTGGTAGGTGACGGCGAAGATGATGAAGATGGCCCACGGGATGAGCAGCCACCACGGGAAGCGGCTGCCCTCATACGTCGGGCGGTCGGCTGGCTGGCCGGGATCAGTGCTTGGATTGTTTGGAGAGTTGGTCGGCGAGCTCATATTCTTTTTCCTGATCCAACAAGCGGTACTTGGGTTCTTCGATGTCCTTGAAATGGCCGCTCAGAAACGCCCAGATGGCCAGCAGCAGAAATCCAAACGTGGCGACGAAGTAGGGGACGACGCTGACGAGGGCAAAGCCCGGCATGTCATCGCGCCCGGCCGTGCGGCCGAATTCGATGAGCTTGTGGACGAAGGTCGCGCCGCCGATGAAGACGGCGAGAACGACAAGCCACGACATGATTTTTTGCCAGTTGCGTTTCATTGCTTGGCTGCCTCCTTGGCCAGGATCGGGTCCGGCAGGGGTTCGGCCCAACTGCCGAGCCACTGGATGTAAGTGATGATGCCGAGGCCGCGTTTGTTGGGTTGCGGCGCCTCACCGGGCTTGGCCGGCGGATCGAAGAACCAATGGAACGAGGGCATCACGCTGCTGGGGACGACCCAGGTGGGTTCATAAAGATGGGCGGCCTGCCAGTCGTTGCCGTGCTTGCCGGCTTCGCGGATGAGGTCGGGGCCGACGCGGCGGGTGCCGAAGAGGGGCGGGAGCTGCATTTCCGTCTGGTGCTCGGCGGCGTAGGAGACGCGGCCGAACCGGAGGTCTTCGTTGGAGACCGGGCGGACGAATTGGGAGTGGCAATGCCAGCAGGCTTCGGCGATGTAGGCATCCCGCCCGGTGCGCAACGCGGCGGCGAAGGATTGGGCATTGGGCTCGCCGTAGTACTTCTTGAATTGCTCGGGATACCGGGTGGCGAGGTCGTAGAATTCCGGGATCGGGTGCTGGGCGATTTCGTCGATGGTGACCATCTTCACTTCGCGCGTCAGTTGCCAGGGCAGGACGGCGAAGAGCAGGACGGACAGGCCGAAGAAGCCGAGCCCGGCCACGAGGGTGACGGTGCCGAAACGTTCGATGATGGGGCGTGATTCCATGGTGCGTTCCTCAGGCGGTGACCGGGGTGGTGGCGGCGGCGGTTTCCGCGGCGGGCGCCGGTGCCCGGGCGGTGCGCCAGAGGTTGTAGAAGAAGA
>OMJI01000177.1 GCA_900299315.1 Verrucomicrobiota bacterium
CCGGTGCCGCACACCTGGCCATCGTATTACTGGTACATCAACCACTACGGCCAACGCGAAGCCGTCCGCCGCGCGCACGCCTGGCATCAAAGCGTGGGCTGCGTCCCGTCGGTGCGCGTGAATTTCCGCGAGCACGGCCTCGACCCGGTGGCGCGGGCAATTTTGAAAGGCGAGCCATGGCCGGTGTTACGCTCCGCGGCATGACGTGGGACGACCCGCGCGGGTACGGGCCGCTGGCGGAGGTGGGCCGGGCGTTTGGGGCGGACGTGACGGTGCAGTGGGACGTCCAGCCGCTCGCAGGGTTCGAGAGCCGGTCGGTGCCGGAGCTGGCGCGCGACTATGATTTGTTGAATCTCGACCACCCGCACATTGGCGAGGCGGTGGCGGCGGGCGCGTTGCGGCCGGTGGGAGAGTTGGCGGATGACTTTCTCGGGCCGAGCCTGGCGAGTTACTGGTGGGCCGGCCAACTTTGGGCGGTGCCGGTCGACGCGGCGTGCCAGGTCGCGGCCTATCATCCCGCCCGGCTGGCCGCGCCGCCGCGGTCCTATGCGGAAGCGCTTGCGTTGCGTCAGCCGGTGGCGGCGTCGCTGGTTGGCGTGCATGCGTTGATGGCGTTGTTGACCTTGTTGAACGCGCGGGGGACGCCGTTGGTGGACTACTGGCCGGCGGGGCTGGAGTTGGCGGCGGACCAACTGCGGGAGTTGACGGCGCGGTGTTTGCCGGAGTCGCTCGACTGGAATCCGCTCCAGTTGCTGGCGGCGCTGGGCGCGGGGCGGTTTGATTACGCGGTGTTCACGTTCGCGTACGTGAATTTCCAGAAACAGGGCGTGCGGTTCGCGCCGGTGCCGTCGCGGGGCGCGGTGGTGGGCGGGACGGGTCTGGCGGTGTCGGCGCACAGCCGGCATCCCGAGGCGGCGTTGGCGTGGGCGCGGTTGGCCGGTTCGCTGGAGGTGCAGACAACGATTTGGCCGCAGCATGGCGGGCAGCCGGCGCATCGCGCGGCGTGGGATGACTTGGCGAAAAGTGATCCGTTTTATCGCGACCTGCGCCCGGCGATCGAGACCGCGTGGGTGCGGCCCCGGTACGCCGGGTGGAACGGCCGGCAGTTGCGGGCCGGTAACATCATCAACCGCTGGCTGCGGGGCGCGCGCGGGCCGCGGCAGTTGCGAATCGAGTTGGAGGAATTATGGAATCAGACTGGAACGACCAAGTAGCGATCATCACCGGCGGCGCGGATGGCTTGGGCTTTGCGCTCGCGACGCGGTTGCACAGCCGCGGCGTGCGGCTGGCGTTGTTCGACCGCGACGCCGGCAAACTGGCGGCGGCGGCGGGGAAATTGCCGGGCGCGAGATCGTGGCCGGTGGATGTGACCGACCCGGCCGCGGTGCGCGCGGCGGTGGCGGAGGTCGTCGCGGCGTGGGAGCGCGTGGACATTCTCGTGAACTGCGCGGGCATTACCGGCCAGACGAGTTTGAAAAGTCACGAGGTGGAGCTGGCGGATTTCGACCGGGTATTGAACGTGAATCTGCGCGGCAGCCTGATCACATTTCAAGCGGTGATCGGCCACATGCTCGCGCGCGGTTACGGGCGCGTGCTGCACATCGCCTCGATTTCCGGCAAGGAAGGCAACGCCGGGATGCTGGCGTATTCGACCTCGAAAGCCGCGGTGATCGGCATGACCAAGGTGCAGGGCAAGGAATACGCCACGACCGGCGTGACGGTCAACGCGCTCGCGCCGGCCGTGATCCGCACGGCACTGGTCGAGGCGATGCCGCCCGCGCAGGTGAAGTACATGACCGACAAGATCCCGATGAACCGCTGCGGCGCGCTCGAGGAATTTGCCGCGCTGGCCGAGTTCATCGTGTCACCTGCCAACAGTTTCACGACCGGGTTCACGTTTGACCTCAGCGGCGGAAGGGCGACGTACTGACATGAAAATCACCGGACTCGAAGCCATTCATCTGCGAATCGAAGACCCGAACATCGGGTTGTTCGACGGGTCGTACGACGATTGCCTGATCGTCGTGACCGCCGACGACGGGCGCACCGGCATCGGCGAAGTGGAGTCCTACTCGCCGGCGATCGTCGCGTTGGTGAACGGGCCGTCATCCCACAACCACGCGATGGGGTTGCGCGAGTTGCTCGTCGGCGAGACGCTCGACGATCCCGCCCGGCTCTGGCGGAAGATGTATGAGGCGACCGATTACGTCGGGCGACGCGGCATCGTGATGCACGCGCTGGGCGGCGTGGACTTGGCGCTCTGGGATTTGCAGGGGCAGGCGACGGGCCAGCCGATTCATGCGCTGCTCGGCGGGAAGCAACGCGACCGGCTCGCCGCGTACGGGACGATCTACCCGCTCGAACGCACGCCCGCCGGCGTGAAGCGCCAGGTGGAACGCGCGCAGGCGATGAACTTGCGGAACTTCAAGCTCGTCGCCGATCCGTGGTGGTTGGACGATCTCGATTTGACCGCGCGGTTGCTGCGGGCCGGTCGGGAACAAGCGGGCGCGGACGCGAAGCTGATCGTGGACGCCGCGCTGGCGTACCGGACAGCGGCGGACGGGTTGCGGTTGTATCCGATCTACCGGGACATCGGGTTGTGGTTTCTCGAAGCGCCGTTGCCGCTCGATGATCTGGCCGGGCATCGCGAGATGGCCGGGCACGGGTTGCCGCTGGGCGTGGGCGATCTCGGGCTGACGCATGTGGATGAGTTCACCGAGTTCATGGACCGCGGCGGCGCGAGCATCTGCCAGCCGGACATCACGATGGTCGGCGGGTTTACCGGCATCCAACGCATCGCCGCCGCGGCCGCCGCGCGCGGGAAACGGGTGATCACGCACGGGTACAAGACCAACATCGAGGTCGCCGCCAACCTGCATTTCCTCGCCGCGCAGCCGTTCGAGGAGATCCTGGAATTTTCGACGAGCCAATCGCCGTTGCGCTGGGAGACGACGCGCGAACGGTTGCCGGTCGAGGCTGACGGTTGTGTGCGTGTGCCGACGGCGCCGGGCCTTGGCGTGACGCTGGACTGGGAGTTTGTCAACCGGCATCGCTACCGGGGAGGCGCATGATCAAACCCGTGGTGGACATTTTTGCCGACGAGCAAAACGCCTGCGGCGAGTCGCCGTTATGGGATGCGGCGGGGCAGCGGTTGTTATGGGTGGACAACGAGCGCAGCCTCGTCTTCGCGCACGACACGGCGACGACGGTCCTCCGGCGCGATTACCCGGCCTTTGCGCTGGCGTTCAATCACGATGGCCGGCTGGTGATGGCCGGGCCGCGCGGCGTGGCGCTCGACGGCGTGACGCCCGTGCTCGCGAACCCGGACGGAGGCGACTATTTTTTCAACGACGCCAAGGCGAGCGCGGTCGGCGGCCTGTATGCCGGCTCGTTTCACTGGGGCGCGAACGGGATGGAACGGCCCGGTCGGCTCTACCACATCACGGCCGCCGGCCAGGCCGAGGTGCTGGACGAGGGGGTGCAGCTTGCCAACGGACTTGCGTTGAGTCCCGACAACCGGACGTTGTATTTCGCGGACACAATCGCGCGGACGATCTACGCGTACGCGGTGGCGGCGGATGGCCGGGTGGCGAACCGGCGGGTGTTCGCGCGGTTGAACCGGGAGGACGGCTTGCCGGATGGGTTGACGGTGGACGCGGCCGGGTTTGTGTGGTGCGCGTTGTGGTACGGCGGTCAGGTGGTGCGGTTTGACCCGGCCGGCCAGATCGAGCGCCGCGTGAAGTTGCCGGCGCAACAAGTGTCGAGCGTGGCCTTCGGCGGGCCGGACCTGACCGAGTTGTACGTCACGACGGCCGCGAACTATTGGCCGAGTGATCACCAGCCGACCGGGTTTGACCCCAAAGGACCGATGGGCGGCGCGGTGTACCGAGTGCGATTGGACATTGCCGGCAAGGCGGAACACCGGTGCCGGTTTTGAAGGAGGACTTCCCATGCAACTGAAAGAGCGAGTGGCGATTATTACCGGCGCGGCGTCGGGCATTGGCCGGGCGGCGGCGGCGTTGTTCGCGCGGGAAGGCGCGCGCGTCGTGGTGGCCGACGTGGACGCCGCCGGCGGCGCGGCGACCGTTGCGCAGATTACGGGCGCGGGCGGCGAAGCGATTTTTGTGGCGACGGATGTTTCACGCGCGGATTCGGTGGAGGCGCTGGCAGCGCAAGCGCAGCAACGGTTCGGGCGGATTGACATTCTCTACAACAACGCCGCCGCGACCACGCTCTGCAATCACCACGACCGGGCCGTGCACGAGCTCGACGAGGCGGTCTGGGACAAGATGCTCGCGATCTGTCTCAAGGGCGTGTTTCTCTGCTCGAAGCACGTCCTGCCGGTGATGATGGCGCAACGGCGCGGCGTGATTCTCAACACCACCAGCGTCACCGCGCTCGTGGCCGAGCCGGGCTTTGACAGTTATACCGCCGCCAAGGGCGGCGTGATCTCACTGACCCGCTCGATGGCCGCCGAGTATGCGCCGTACCACATCCGCGTCAACGTGCTCGCGCCCGGCTACGTCATCACCGAATGCCAGCAGGACTGGTATCAGAACGACCCCCAGGCGCGCGCCCAAGCCGAGTCGTACCATCTCACCCGCCTCGGCCGGCCCGAGGACATCGCCCAACTCGCGCTGTTCCTCGTCTCCGACCAATCCGCCTTCATCACCGGCGCGCTCGTGCCGATTGACGGTGGGTTCACCGCGTTCAAAGGCACAGCCTCCAGCGATTTCGTGCGGGCCAAGCCGCGCGAAGGTGGCCAAGGGACGCGGTAGGAAAAAACTCATGAGCCACAACCAGAACCTCTTCGTCCATCATGGGAAACCGCGAGCAGGGCCTCGACCCGGTGGCGCTGCTGGTTGATGCCGGCACCATCTGGGGCGAGGATGTCGAGGCGGCCGCCCGGCGGCTGCCGGTGCTCGCGGAGTGTGGTGCGCTGTGGCTGGAAGAACCGTTCGTCTCCGGGGCGCTCAAGGCCTATCATGAGCTTGGCCGGCGCATGCGCGGCCCGCTGCGCACCGCCGGGGGGGAAGGCGCGCACGAGCCGTTCATGGCCCGCAACCTGATCGATTTCGGCCGGGTCGGCTACATCCAGATCGACGCCGGGCGCATTGGCGGCATCACCTC
>OMJI01000178.1 GCA_900299315.1 Verrucomicrobiota bacterium
GCATCGGAGAACTTGAGTTCGTGGAATACCGGTCCGAAGACTTCGTGGTCATCCATCGAGGCGACTTCCAGTTCCATTTCACTGGCCCGGTCTTTCACTCCCTCGGTGAACACGCGCGGAGTGGCGGTCATAAACAGTCGCCGCTTCGCCCGAATCTTCCGGGGTGCGAGGATGGTTGCGAATGGACCCGACTGCACGCCAGCGCAGCGGTGCGCCTCATCCGCAAGAGCGAGGTCGAACGGCGGGAGCTTGTGGCGCTTGTAGGCCGCTTCGATGATAGGTGTGGATTGATAGGTCGAAAAGATGACACGGTTGCCGTCGCCGCGAAGGAAGTTGGCAACCACTGCTGGGTCAGTGGTAGCCGGGACACCTAATTCGCTGACGTGGGAAACAAGATGGTCTTCGCCGCGCACCGTGTCGTCGGAGCAGACCGGCAAGAATCGGAATGGCCGCAGGCTGTCGCCGGTCCAGTCGCGGAGGATCTGGGAGATGAGGGAGAGCGACGGCACGAGCACAAGCGTGCGCTTGCTCGCCAAAGCCTCGGCCCCCCGCAATCCAATCAAGGTCTTGCCGGTGCCGCAGGCGCGGATGAGTTGCCCCCGGTCGTGCTTACGGAACCCGCGCACCACATCTTTGATGGCTTTGACTTGGTCGGGCCGCAGTTTCTTGGGCTTTTGTTATTTGGCGAAAAGGTGATCCGGTGACTTCGGCCAGACGAGCTTGCGCTTCTTGAGATCAGCGAGAAGTAGATAGCCGACCGGCTTCTCCTGCCCTTCGATAACCTCTTTGGCGTTGTGCCCCAACTCGGCGGCAGTGCCAATCAGCAGCCGGTAGCTGATGATTCTGCGGGAAGACTCGCTGAGAAACCGGTCAACATCATCCTTGGTTATGGAATGCTCGGACGCGTAAGCCTTGGCTTGGATCGCCCAAATCTTGCCGTCGAAGTCTTCGGCGACGAGATCAATGCCCTTATCGCGTCCCCACCGGTGCGGCCACTTGTCCCAAAGCCAAACATGCTTCAGGAGTCGCTGGTATTCCGGGTCATTCTGGAGAAACCACTTGCAGATGTGCTCGAATTGCCGACCTCGATGGACCTCGTTCGTGTCTAGCTTAGCCAGTAGATTTGGGAAAGTTGCCATCAGAGACTACTCGCTTAGAAAAGTTGGTGAGCCGGTTTGTAAAGGGACGTAGATGGAGAGTCAAGGCAGGGGCGCGCGGCAAGCCGCGCTGCGGAAAAGCGGTGGCGAGCCACCGCACTCCAAAATGGCGCAGGGGCGAGGTTAAATCCTCACCCCTGCTTCTGACATTTGGAAGGGCCGTAAGCCAGATTCTGTTTTGATAGCCATTTGTCTATGCGACCGGTACCCGCGGCTCAGACGGTGCGGGCCGCACCTTGCCGCCTATTTGGTCTTGCTCCCGTGGGGGTTTTCCGTGCCGCCGGCATTGCTGCCGACGCGGTGAGCTCTTACCTCGCCTTTTCACCTTTGCCGAAGCTGTCAGTGATCAGTTTTCAGCAATCAGTCAACCTGACCACTGACGACTGAAGACTGACAACTCCGGTAGTCTGTTTTCTGTGGCACTGTCCGTTGCCCGGCTGTTATCGCCGAACACCTCCGTTTGCACGGAGCCACGCGCCCTGTGGAGTCTGGACTTTCCTCCCGCCAATGTAGGCCGACTCTGTGAGTCGGCGAAATGGTTGTCGACGAAAGCTGTAACACCCAGCGCCGACTCACAGAGTCGGCCTACACCAGCCAGCGGCTATCCGCCCTTCCAAGTTTCGAAAGAACTGACAGTCAGGATGCCTGTACAACCGTCACTCGCCCGGCCAATATAGGATCCGGCCGCAGTAGTCGCAACTGACCAGCGACGTCCCGCTTTTGGCGTTGTAAGCCAGTTGCGGCGGGATGTGAAGGTGACAGCCGCCGCAGTTGCCGCCACGGATCGGCACCACCGCGACGTCGCCCTTGCTCTTGAGCAGCCGGGCATACCGGCTCAACACATCCTCATCCACCTGCTTCGACAATTCCTCGCGCTCGACGCGCAACTTGGCCAGCTCGGCTTCCATCGCCGCCGCGCGCTTCTGCAATTCGGCTTTCTCGGCGTTGCCCTTGGCGGTGAGCTCCGCCACCAGCTTCTGCTCTTCCGCGATGGCCGGCTTGGCCTTCTCGGCCGTGTCCATCAATTCCAATTCTTGATCCTCGATGGTCTGGATGTCCTCCTCGGCCTTCGCGATCTCTTTCAGCAACGCCTGGTACTCGGTGTTGGACTTGATGGCGGCCGACTGCGACCGGTACTTCGTGATCTGCGCGCGCTTCGACTCGGCCTCAATCTCCAGCTTCTTCCGGTCGGACTCGATCTGCTTGGACTGGTTCTTCAACTGCTCGAGCTTGCCGGACTCCGCTTTGACCCGCGCATCGATCGCCGCGACCTCGCCCGGCAGGCGGGCCAGCTCGGCTTTCAATTTGGCGATCCGCGAATCGCGGTCTTGGAGGACAAGAAGTTGTTCAACAGCCGGCAACATGGTTGGCATCACGTGCGGCACTCTAGCGTCTCCGCCGCCGCTTCGCCAACAACTTTTCCACGTACTTGCCGAGAATGTCCGCTTCAAGATTCGTGCGGTCGCCGACCCGGCGGGCCTGCAAATTCGTGATCGCGCGGGTGTGCGGGATGATCCAGATCCGGAACCAAGTCTTCCCGGCATCCGCGACCGTGAGACTGATGCCGTCCACCGCAATCGAGCCCTTGTAGAGCACGTAGCGCATCACGCTGGCCGGTGCATTGACTTCGAGCACGTAATCCTTCCCCACCTGTTCCCACCGGCGAACCCTGCCGGTGCCGTCCACGTGGCCGAGCACGAAATGTCCGTCCAGCCCGGCATTCGCCCGCAACGGACGCTCCAGATTCACCAAGCTGCCGGGCCTCAAGTCGCCGAGATTGGTGACGCGCAGTGTCTCGTTCAACACATCGAACCGCAACGTACCGGCCCGCGCCGCGACCACCGTCAGGCAGGTGCCGTTGACGGCCACGCTCGCACCGACGCGCGCCCGGAACTTCGGTTGCAAGATCAACTCCGTGGATTTCTTGCCGGGCCGAATGGCCACCACCTTGCCGGCTTCCTCAACGATTCCGGTAAACATGGCCGCGAGCCTAACACCTCACAACAGCGACCGCAACGTCGCCGCGTCGGCGAGGAATTGCGCGGGTTCGTCGCCGCGGACGTATTCCAGCAAGGCGAACCGGGCCGCCGCCGCGACCTGAAAATACTCGCGCCATTCCGCCGCGCCTTCCGCCAGCGGACGCCGGTCGTTGAAGTTACCGGCCGCCCAGTGGAACACGTGCAGATGATTCAGCCACGGCAAGAGCGGCGTCAGCGTCGCGCCCGGGCGCGGCTGCCAGAGGGTGAAGACGTTGGGATGATTCACCGCGCGTAGGAGTTTGAGCGTGGACTCGGTGGTCTCCGTGTGCGTGCCGCCGTGGTATTCGTAGGCGATCCGGATGCCCGCCCAGTCGGCCACGTCCGCGATGCGCCGCGAATCCTCCACCACCGCGGCCCACGGCGTGTCGGCATTACCGGCCCAGACGCGAATCGTCGGCGCGCCGAGTTCCCGGGCTGCGGCCAGTACCGGCTCGAATTCCTGACCGGTGCCGACCCGGTAATACGAGCCGTAAGCCGCCACCGCCAACCCGGCATCCCGCGTCAGTTGACCGACTTCATTCGCGCGGACGATGTCACCGTGCGGCACATGGATATCACCGCCCCATTCAATCGCATCCAGCTTGGCTTGAACGACCAGATCGACAATCTCACGCGGCGCGAGTTTGCGGAATGTAATCGAGACGAGGCCGGGAACTATCATCACGCCATGATTGCGGCTTTCTCCCGCGTGATTTCGTATTGCAACGGCTGGCCGGCGAGATACCGGCGCACTTCGCCAATCATGTACTGCGCCATGCGCCGACACTCGGCGTCCATCGACCCGGCAATGTGCGGCGTGAGCATGACGTTCGGCAATGTGTAGAGCGGCGAGTCGGTCGCCGGTGGCTCCGGCCACGTGACATCGAGGATCGCCCAGAGATCCGGGCGCTGTTGCAGCATCGAAATCATCTCCGCCTCGCGCACCACGGCGCCGCGCGAGGTGTTGATGAACGTGGCGCCCGACTTCATGGAGGCGAAGTGCTGGCCGGTCACCAAACCCTCGGTCGCCTTGAGCCACGGCGTGTGCAGGGAAACGACGTCGGCTTGACGGAAAAGATCGTCGAGGCTCACCATCCGGACGTCGAGTTTGTCCGCCTCGGCTTGGGTGACGTACGGATCGTAGGCGATCACCTTCACGTCGAGCATCCGGAGGCGTTCACGAACCATGCGACCGATGACGCCTAGCGAGCACAAACCGACAGTGGTGCCAAAGGCGCCCGGAACATTCACTTTACCGGAGTAATCGCGCTTGGCGCGGATGTTCGCCGCTTGTTGCCAGTAGCGCTTCAGGCTGAGGATGATTGTCGCAACCGTGAACTCCGCCACCGGCACGCCGTTCGCCACCCACGCGCTGCAGATGCGGACGCCACGCTTCCAAAATTCGTCAGTGACCACACCACGCACCGAGCCGGCACTGTAGAGGACAAGTTTGAGGTTCGGCACTTTCTCCAAGTACGCCGCATCCATCTTTGGCGCGCCCCAGCCGGTCCAGACAATCTCCACTTCACTCAACCGGGAGGGCTCAACAATCTCGGTCAATGCAGCAATCTCAGCGCGTTCGGGCGCGCCGTAGATGAGGTCAAATGTCCAGTCGGGCAGTTGGTAAATCGCCTTGGGTTTCATTTCGCTCCCGCCAAGGCCACTGCAGCCCGGGCGTTCTCGGTGATCGCCTTCCAGTCCTTACCGGCGACCAACTTCTTCTCCGCGATCCACGAGCCGCCAATCGCCGCGACGTTGGGGAGCGCGAGAAACTCGGCGGCGTTGCCGGCATTGATGCCGCCCAGCGGGATGAACTTCACCCCGGTATGTCCGTAGGGACCGGCCAGCGCCTTGAGCATCTTGACCCCACCGGCCACGTCGGCGGGAAAAAATTTCTGGAGCATGCAGCCGAGTGACAAACCAAGCTCCACGTCTGACGGCGTCATCACGCCCGGATAGAAAGGCAGCCCGGCCTCAATCGCGGCCCGAACAACGGTAGCGTTGACTCCGGGGGCCACGCCGAATTGAGCACCGGCCTGCTGCGCCTGCCGGACTTGCTCGCCGGTGAGCAACGTCCCCGCCCCGACCGTGACCGCAGGGAAAGACTGCCGGATGGCGCGGATGCAATCGGGCGCGGCTTTGGTGCGAAAGGTGACCTCCATGACCGGCAGCCCACCGGCCACGAGCGCCTCGGCGACGGCGAGTGCTTCGGGGACACTTTCGAGGGTTAGAACCGGCACGACGCGTTTTTCCAGGATGACTTTCATGGTTGACTTGCTTTCTTATTCGAGCTATTTAGGTGTTGTTTTTATTCGATAAGAAATAAAGGTCGCAAGGCAAATCCTAATGCCCCGCAAATCGAATAGCAATCAAGCACCCCGCCGGCGCTACGATTTCAGCGTCGTGCGCGATCTCCGGAAGCGCGCCAGCCTGACCATCGCCGATGTCTCGACCCGGTCCGGCATCTCGCCGGCCGTCATTTCCAAGCTGGAACGCAACTCGCCAAACGTCGAGCTAGCCACCCTTTTCAAGCTCAGCCGCGTGCTGGGCTTGAGCGTTACCGACCTCATCGCGCTCGCCGAATCGCGCACGAGCCACCGGAAGCGCGCGACGACGCACGAGTCGAGCGGCTTTCAATTCGAGGAAGTGGCTTACTCGAATTGCCGGTGTCTCTACGGCGTGGCGCCGCGTGGCGCGCGCGTCTCGCGCCCGGAAATTCACGGCGACGATTACGAGGTCTGCTGGGTCCGACGCGGCCACGTGCGGCTGAGCCTGCCGGATGAACGGCACGAACTCGGCCCCGGCGAGGCGCTGCAATTCGACGCCATTCTCGAACACACCTACGAGGCGTTGGAGCCGAGCGAGGTTGTGATCCTGCATCTCCACAAAGGAAAGCGATTCTGACATGAAGATTGATTACGCCATCCGTCCCGCCGATTTGCAGCCGAAGCTGACACGGTTCTGGAAACTTTCCGGCGAGAAGATCCGACTTATCGCGCGCCAGTACGATCACTCGAAGGGGACACCGGTGTTCACGGTGCAAGGCCGGTACACCACGCGGGGCTGGACGGAATGGACGCAAGGGTTTGAAGTCGGGTCGGCCTTGTTGCAATTCGACGCCACCGGTGAGAAATCATTCCTCGCGCTCGGCAAGAAGCAGACGGTCGAGGTCATGGCGCCGCACGTCACGCACTTCGGCGTACACGATCACGGGTTCAACAACGTCAGCACCTACGGCAATCTCTGGCGGTTGATGAACGAAAGGCGGATTCCCGAGAACGAATGGGAACGCAACTTCTACGAGATGGCGTTGAAATGTTCCGGGGCCGTCCAGGCCCGGCGGTGGACGAAGACCAAGACCGGCGGCTACATCTACTCGTTCAACGGACCGCACTCGCTCTTCGTGGACACCATCCGGTCGCTCCGCGCGCTGGTCGTGGCGCATCAGCTCGGGCACGCCTACCTCGGCGAGAACGACGAGAAGATCTCACTCCTCGACCGGGTCCTGCAACACGCACGCGCAACGGCCGATTATTCCATCCGCCAGAAACCGTCGTTCTCCGTGGCGCACGAGGCCATCTTCAACGTCAACGATGGCAATTACCGGTGTCCGAACTCGCAGCAAGGTTTCTCGCCGTTCACGACGTGGACGCGCGGCCTCGCGTGGGCAATGTGCGGCTTTGCCGAGCAATTGGAGTTCTTCGGGAAGAACGATTTCATGCTGAAAGCGTGCCGGGATGTCTGCGACTTCTACATCGAGCACGCCACCGCCGCCGACGGTATCACCTATTGGGACACCGGCGCCCGGCAACTCCATCACCTGCGCGATTGGCAATCGCATCCGGCAGACCCGTACAACGATTACGAGCCGGTCGACAGCACCGCCTCGGCCATCGCTGCCCAAGGC
>OMJI01000179.1 GCA_900299315.1 Verrucomicrobiota bacterium
ACATCATCCTCGGCCCGGCCGCCCGTCGTAGTGGCTTGCGGGAGGGGCGGGACGTAGCAGTAGTTGCGGTCCGCGTTCAGCTTCTTCTGGATGGCGAGCAGTTCTTTCCACGTGGCCCGCAATCCATGCGGTGCCGGGGGTGTGTCGTGTTTGATGAGGTTGTGGAGCTTGGGCAGGTTGTAGAACGGCACGGCGGGGAACATGTGATGTTCGATGTGATACTGCATGTTCCAGTAGAGGAATGCCGGGATCGGGCCGGCCGTGTACGTGCGGCAGCAGATCCGATGGTCGGGCACGTTGGGGGAGAGCCCGTAGTGTTGTGGGACACCGGTCAGGAATTGCAGCCAGCCGCAATAGTGCGAGCCGATGTTGAACAAGAAGACAAGGAACCAGTGGCCGGTGGCGATGAAGATGGTCGCCAGCACAAGGTGGCCGATCAACGTGAACCGCGCCCAGTTCCGATGCTGCCGCCGCAGTTCGGCATTGCTCTCCGGCAGGACGAACTCGAACCACTCATTGTCCAGCTTGCCGGTGGCGCGCTTGTAATAGACCTTGATCGCGTTCCACGTGTTCTGTGGATTCCAGGCGAGAATGCCGAGCCACAGCTTCCAATCCTTCAAGCTCATGTACGATGGCAGCACGACTTCGCCATCGTAGTCCTTGTGCGTGGTGACTTGATGATGCCGGATGTGGCTCGGCCGGAACCAGACCTGGTCCCACCAGCCGAAAAATGCAAACAGCTTCAGGAAAAACTCGTTGATGGACTTCGTCTTGAACGGCGTCTTGTGGCTGAGTTCATGACACGCCGTGCCGCCCAGGAACGAACCGATCGTCCCGTGCACAAACACAGCGGCGAGCAGCACTGGCACGGACCAGTACCAGTTCGCGGTGTGCACGTTGCGGAAAGCGAGGTACGCCAGCACGCCCGTCGTGACCCACAACGCGAAATGCCCACCGGCTTGCTTGAATCCCTCCCAGTCGCTGCACTGCATCAACTCGCTCATGATCTTCGGGTCGACCTTGCAGCGGTACCAGTTGATCTTCCGGTCTTTTTGGTATTTCGGCTTGGTGGTGGCGGTTTCCATACGCGGGAATCTACGAAAGCCCCCTCGATCCGGCAATGCTCTCCATTGATAGGAACATGCCTGTCCCTGATGCGCCGCCTTGGAAAACAAATTCGACTTCCGCGCCATTTTCCATCTATAAAGAGCCATGCTGGCGAAAGTTAACTCCGCGGCTGTGCTCGGAATCGATGCCTACCCGGTCGAGGTAGAAGTTAACTCCGGCTGGGGACAACCCGCCGTCATCATCGTCGGGTTGCCCGATGCCGCCGTGAAAGAATCGCGCGACCGGGTCAAGACGGCGATCGAGAATTCTGGTTTCAAATACGTGATGGGCCGCACCACCATCAACCTCGCCCCCGCTGACGTAAAGAAAGAGGGGCCCAGTTTTGATCTCCCCATCGCCATCGGCATCCTCGCCGTCAGCGAACAGATTACCGTTCCCCAACTCGATGACTACGTGATCGTCGGTGAGCTCGCCTTGAGCGGCGAAGTGCGCAGCGTCAACGGCGTTCTCCCCATCGCCATCTGCGCCCGCGACCAGAAGAAGCGCGGCCTGATTGTACCGGCCGACAACGTCCAAGAAGCCGCTGTCGTGGCGGGGCTGGAAGTCTATCCCGCCCGGAATCTCCGCGAGGTGGCGGAGTTTCTGGCCGATAAGCGTCCCATCGAGCCTTACCGGGAAGATGTCGCCGCCATTTTCCAGCAACACCGCCGGTACGATGTGGATCTCGGCGACGTGAAAGGCCAAGAACACGCCAAACGCGCGCTCGAAGTCGCCGCCGCCGGTGGCCACAATCTCCTCATGGTCGGGCCGCCCGGCAGCGGCAAGACCTTGCTCGCGAAACGCATGCCGACCATTCTCCCGCCGCTCGAACTCGGCGAGGCGCTCGACACCACGAAGATTCACAGCATCGTCGGATTGCTCGCCAAAGGTCAGGCGCTCGTGGCCACCCGGCCGTTCCGCTCCCCGCACCACACCACCAGCAACGCCGGGCTGCTCGGTGGCACCAGCAACCTGACGCCCGGCGAAATCAGCCTCGCGCACCACGGCGTTCTCTTTCTCGACGAACTGCCGGAGTTTCACCGCGATGTGCTCGAGGCCTTGCGCGAACCGCTGGAGGAAGGCCGCATCGTCATCTCCCGCGCCACCGGCTCCATGACCTTCCCGGCCCAGTTCATGTTGGTGGCCGCGATGAATCCCTGTCCCTGCGGCTTCTACGGCGACCCGAAGAAAGAATGTCGCTGTTCCCCGGGCATGATCACGAAGTACCGCAACAAGATCTCCGGCCCACTCCTCGACCGGATCGATATCCACGTCGAGGTCCCCGCCGTGAAGTACAAGGAGATGGCCGGCGAAGCCACCGGCGAAAGCTCGGAGACTGTCCGCGCCCGCGTCGAGCAAGCCCGCGACGTCCAACGGCGCCGCTTCAAACACACCAACGCCCGGATGACACCCCGGCAGATCAAGGACCACTGCCGGCTCGGCGATGATTCTCAAGAACTGCTCAAGATGGCCATGACCGAGTTGAATCTCAGCGCCCGCGCCTACGACCGTATCCTCAAAGTCAGCCGCACCATCGCCGACCTCGCCGGCGCCGCCGACATTCAGCCCGACCACATCAGCGAAGCCATCCAATACCGCTCCCTCGACCGGCAATTGTGGATGTGAGCACCCTCAGTCGTGGGCTCGTCTGTGGGCGAGCAGCGCGCGGGTATGAAGCCGGTGGTCACTGCAGCAACTCCAGAAATTCCTTCTCCGCTAGGATCTTCACACCCAACTTCTGCGCTTTCTCCAGCTTGCTGCCGGCGTCTTCCCCGACGATGAGGTAATCGGTTTTCTTGCTGACGCTGCTGGTGACGTTGGCACCGGCTTGGCGGAGTTTTTCTTGGGCTTCGTCGCGGGACATGCCGGCAAGCGTGCCGGTGATCACCACGGTTTTTCCGGTGAAGGGGCCGGTAGTCGGGGCGCTGAGGCCCCTCCCACTTTGTTGAGGGTTGAGGCCGGCGGCTTTGAGTTTTTTGAGGACTGCTGCGTTGCGGTCGTTGCGGAAGAAGTCGTGGATGCTTTCGGCCATGACCGGGCCAACATCTTCGCACTGCTGCAGTTGTTCGACATCGGCGGCAGTTAGCGCGTCAAGGCTGCCAAAATGTTGGGCGAGTTTGCGGGCGGCTTCTTCGCCGACGTGGGTGATGCCGAGGCCGTGGAGCAGACGCCAGAGTTCCCGGGTTTTGCTGGCGGTGATGGCCGCGATGACATTCGTCGCGCTTTTCTCGGCTATGCGTTCGAGGCTGGCGAGCTGATCGACAGTGAGCGCGTAGAGGTCGGCGACGTCTTTCACCAAGCCTTTATCCACGAGTTGATTCACGAGGACCTCGCCGACGCCTTCGATGTCCATCGCCTTGCGCATGGCGAAGTGCTCGACGGTCCGTTTGAGTTGGGCGGGGCAGGAGATGTTTTCGCAACGGAGCGCCACGAACTCCGGGTCTTTGTGAACGGGGCTGCCACAGACCGGGCATTCTTTCGGCATGTGGAAAATCTTTTCTCTGCCGGTGCGCTTGGCGGTGACAACTTCCACCACCTCGGGAATCACCATACCGGCTTTGCGGATGATGACGGTGTCGCCGATGCGGATGTCTTTGCGTTTGAGTTCTTCTTCGTTGTGGAGAGTGGCGCGGCTGACGGTGCTGCCTTGGACGAAGACGGGCTCCAACTCGGCAACCGGGGTGAGGACGCCGGTCCGGCCGACT
>OMJI01000180.1 GCA_900299315.1 Verrucomicrobiota bacterium
CTGAAGATGGCGTCGGCCCCGCCGGCAATGGAGACGATGATCGTCAGCACGTAATCCACCGCCAGCGCGCAGCCGGACACCACGCCGACCTTGGGCGAGAGCAGTTTGCTCGCGACGAGGTAGCCGCCGCCGCCGGTCGGGAACAATTCGATGATCTGCATGTAGCTCGCGCTGATGATGAACACCGTCACGGCCGTCATCACCGCGAGGATCAACGCGAGGTAGTGGTGCGTCCGCAGTGCCACGAACGCCTCACCGGGGCCGTAGCAGGCGGACGAGATTCCGTCCGCGCCCAAGCCGACCCAAGCGAGGAAGGCGATCAGGGAAAGTTTATGGAAGACATGCGGGTCGAGAGGACTGCGGGCTTTGCCGCGCAAGATACGTCCGAACCGCCGTGCCGAGGACTCGTGGGTGGTGGTCATTGAATTAACGGCGGCGGATGATGCGACCAACGCCGGGCGCGTTCAAGGGATTTCCCGCCCCGAATCAATTCTGTTGTGTTTTGCACAGGCTGACCAAAACAAAGCGCAACGCGTCGGCGTTTGGCGGGAGCTCAATCCCTGCATGTGTCAGAGCCACAGGGTGTTCCGGTGGGGTGACGCCGGGGTGGCATAGCGAGTGTTAATGGGGCGGCGTGCGAGTGATGGTTTGCCCGGTTGGCAGTGCCAGTCACTGTGGAGAGAAAGCACCAGAAGCAGCTCTGCGAAATACGTGAATACTCACTGAAGTGATGGTGTGTTCTTCTCGTTTTCAGTGAGCAGACGAAACCAAACAACCAGTAAACGGAGAACAAACGAATGAAGTACTTACGAGGCGAGTGGAAGTGGATGGGGGTCGCGTTGCTGGCCCTTGTGATCGGGATGGTGGCGTGGGCCGACGATCCCGTGCCGGACCCGAGTGGCGGGGCGACCGGCGGAATTGGTAATGTGACGGCGGCGAAGGCCGGTGAGCCGACGTTGGCGGAAGTCGCGGCGGAGGTCGGTCACGCGAAGATCTCGATCAACTTCGTGTGGACGCTGATCACCGGCTTCTGCGTTATGTTCATGCAAGCGGGCTTCGCGATTGTCGAAGCTGGTCTGTGCCGCGCGAAGAACTCGGCGCACACGATGGCGATGAACTTCCTGATCTATCCCTTGGGGATGCTCGGGTTCTATGTCTGCGGCTTTGCCTTCATGTTTGGCGGCCTCGGCGCGATGGGTTCGCTCGGCGGCTATGCCGGGTTGAACAATGAACTCGGGTTCCACATCGGCGATAAATTCATCGGCTTGCTCGGGTGGAAAGGCTTTTTCCTGAAGGGCGCGTCGTACGATGTGGCGGTGTTTACGCTGTTCCTGTTCCAAATGGTGTTCATGGACACGACGGCGACGATCCCGACGGGCGCCTGCGCGGAGCGGTGGAAATTTGCGAGCTTCACGCTGTACGGCTGTTTCGTTGGCTCGGTCATCTATCCGGTATTCGGCAACTGGGTCTGGGGCGGCGGCTGGCTGTCGCAGCTCGGTAACTTGTTCGGCATCGGCCATGGTCACATCGACTTTGCCGGTAGCTCGGTGGTGCATATGCAAGGCGGCGTGATCGCGCTCGTCTTCGCGTGGTTGCTCGGGCCACGGTACGGCAAGTACAACAAGGACGGTTCGATCAATCCGATCCCCGCCCACAACGTGCCGATGGTCATTCTCGGGACGTTCATCCTGGCGTTCTGCTGGTTCTCGTTCAACGCCGGCTCGACGCTCTCGGGCAACGATCTTCGCATCGGCGTGGCCGCGACCAACACCATGTTGGCCTCCGCGACCGCCGCGATGGCGACCACGCTCTACATGTGGTGGTTCAAGACGAAGAAGCCCGACCCGACGATGATGTGCAACGGCATGCTCGCCGGTCTCGTGGCGATCACGGCGCCCTGCGCGTTCGTGGACAGCATCGGCGCCTGCATCATCGGCATCGTGTCCGGTATCCTGGTGGTCGAGAGCGTGTTCTTCTGGGACAAAAAGGGAATTGATGACCCGGTCGGCGCGATCAGCGTCCACGGCATCAACGGCGCGTGGGGCTGTCTCGCGCTCGGCTTGTTTGCGGACGGTGCTTACGGCGAAGGCTGGAACGGCACCCCCGGCAAGGTGGTCGGCTTGTTCTACGGCGGTGGCTGGGGCCAGCTTTTGGCGCAGACCATTGGCGTGGTCAGCTGCTTCATCATCACCGGTCTGCTGAGCCTGATTGTTTACAAGGTTGTCAGCCTGCTCACCGGCGGCACGCAACGCCCGACGGAAGCCATCGAA
The DNA here is from genome assembly GCA_900299315.1 of Verrucomicrobiota bacterium. GTDB lineage: Bacteria > Verrucomicrobiota > Verrucomicrobiia > Palsa-1439 > Palsa-1439 > OMJI01. The sequence continues at coordinate 2,271 of OMJI01000180.1, forward strand.
ATCGAAGGCTCGGACATTCCCGAAATGGGCGTGCATGGCTATCACGGTTTCGTGATGGACAAGGAATCCGAAACGCCGCATCCCCGCGGTCACGCGGCGCACAGCACTGCGTCCAAGCCAACCGTGTCAACCCACTAAGGAGACGGCATGAAGAAAATCGAAGCCATCATCAAGCCGTTCAAACTGGAAGAAGTGAAGGAAGCCCTTAGTGAGATCGGTCTGGAAGGCATGACCGTGATTGAGGTGAAGGGGTTTGGCCGGCAGAAGGGCCAGACGGAAATCTACCGGGGCAGCGAGTACGTGGTGGATTTCCTCCCCAAGATCAAGATCGAGGTCGTCGTGGCCGATGAGAAGGCCGACGAGGCGGTGAAGACCATCATCGCCGCCGCGCGGACCGGTAAGATCGGCGACGGCAAGATCTTCGTTCTGCCGGTCGAGGATGCCGTTCGCATCCGCACCAACGAACGGGCGGAGGCCGCAGTCTAGCAGTTCACACCCGGGCGGGTTGCGCCGTCGATGTGGCGGCGCAACCCCAACCCGAAGGAGTCAAACATGAATATGCAAATCGTCTGGAGCTTCAGCATGGGGTTGGTTTTGGGAATCGGGTTTGCGGCACTGCAGTGGTTGGCGCTGACCCGGCATGAGTTGCTGGAGAAACAGGCGCAGTTGCCGCGAATCTGGCGGTTCTTGCCGGGTTCGGCGGCGCGGGTCGCGCTGTTGTTGATGGCGCTGATGCTCGTGCAGGTGCTCGCGCCAGCAGCCGACTTGAAGTGGCTCGCCGTTGGTTTGCTGACGGCGACAATCCTCCCGCTCGCGTGGCGGTTGCAGCGGATGTTGGCGAGTCGGCGCGGGTAGGAAAAAGTAGTCGCTACCGGTGGCGAGCCGGTGCTAAATGAAAAAGCCGGTGCGAGGCCCGGCTTGTTAAAGCGAAACAAAAACAAACGATCAGGAGAAACAATGAAATACTTACGTACCATAGCAGTTGTGTCCGCCATCTCGGCGAGTCCCTTGTTGGTGCGCGCCGATCAGGCACCGGCCCCAGCCCCGGCCCCCGCGAAGGAGGAAGCTCCCGCCGCGGCCGCGCCGGCAGAAAAGTCGTGGTCCGCGGAAGTTGGTTTCGACTACTTCAGCGAGTACATCTTCCGTGGAGTGGATGTGCTGGATAACCACCCGGTACTCGTGCCGCACGTGATCGGCAAGTGGAAGGGCTTCTCGGCCTACTACTACGGCTACTACGGCAATAGCACTGGGTCCGACCGTTGGTATGAAGAGGCGGACTTTGGCGTGGATTACACCCGCAGCTTCTTGAAGGATGACTTCCTGACCCTCACCGGTGGCGCGATCTGGTACATCTATCCAGACGGCACCTCCGGCACGGACACCGCGGAACTCTACGGCATTGCGGCGATCAACTTCCCGCTGCTCAATCCCAAGGTCTCGATCAACTGGGATGTCGACGAGTTTCATGGCGGCTACGGCACGGCCGGGATCAGCCACGTCTTTGATCTGACGAAGACGCTCAACCTCAAGGAACCGATGGCCCTCACTGTTACGCCCTCGGCTCAGTTGGGAATCGACTTCGGTAACATCTCCAAGAAGACGCAGTCGAACGTGGACTGGAATGACATCCTGTTAGGCCTTGCGGCCAATCTGCAGATCACCAGCCAGTTCAGCATCCATGCGGGCGTGCAGTTCTCCATCGCCTTGAACTCGGTCAACGACGTCTATGACGCCGCCGGCTCAGCGAAGGGCAACGAAGTCGTCGGCAACGTCGGCGCCGTGTTCACGTTCTAATCGACACGCAGCTACCATCAGGCAGGACTGATTCCATGAAAAAAATCGAAGCCATCATCAAGCCGTTCAAGCTTGAAGAGGTAAAGGAAGCTCTCGGCGAGATCGGGGTCGAAGGCATGACAGTCACGGAAGTCAAAGGGTTCGGTCGGCAAAAGGGGCAGACCGAGATTTACCGTGGCAGTGAGTACGTCGTGGACTTCCTCCCCAAGATCAAGGTCGAGATTGTCCTGGCTGATGACAAAGTCGCCAGCGCAGTGGATACGATCATCAAGGCAGCTCACACCGGTAAGATCGGCGACGGGAAGATCTTCATCCTTCCCGTCCTTGAGGCTGTGCGGATCCGCACCTCCGAACGCGCCGAAGCCGCTGTCTAATAATCAGGCTCACTACTCAACGAGGCCGACCTTCCGGGGTCGGCCTCGTTTTTTTCGTGCCTGTCGTCGCTGCCTCTGATAGTTTCCGCGCCCAGCAACGGGAGAGGAGACTATCATGAAGCAGATTTCAAAATGGATGGTGTTGTTCCTATTTCTAGGATTGGCGTGGGGCGCGGTGGCGGAACCCACGCTCGAACAGCGCGTCACAGACCTCGAACCTTATGTCAATAACGGCGCCCGCGC
>OMJI01000181.1 GCA_900299315.1 Verrucomicrobiota bacterium
GAACGGCCTCAATAAGAAAGCATGAAGCCACGTTACGTTAGTCTGTTTAGTGGTGCTGGCGGTTTGGACATCGGTCTTGAAAGGGCTGGTCTAGAGCCGGCATGCATGTGCGAAATCGAGAAGGTGTTTTGCAGTACTTTGGAAAGCAACCAGGGCTGGGAGCACAACGATGGTCGCACTTATCTTTGCGGCGCTAAGATCATAAATGCGGATATTCGAGAGGTTTCGCATAAAGACCTGTTTAGCGGCACCGCTCTGGACTTATTGGTTGGTGGCCCACCATGCCAAGCATTTTCAAGTTCCGGAAAGCAGTTAAGCATTTTAGATCCACGCGGGGCATTGGTTTCTGAATTTTACAGGATGGTAGATGCATTGAAACCAAAGATGTTCCTATTTGAAAACGTTCGCGGCCTCGTGACGGCAAGAGATAAGTCCGGAGAGCCCGGCGGTGTAGTTACTGAGCTAATTCACATTCTTGAGGCGGCTGGTTATAGTTGCCGAGCAGGGCTGCTGAATTCCGCGGATTACGGAGCATATCAACGTCGTGTGCGTTGCTTTATCCTTGGTTCCAGAAGAGGCGAGGCTCCAAACTTTCCTGAGCCCCAATTCCATAAGGGCGCCAGTCTTTTTGAATCTCCTTGGCGGTCACTACGAGACTTTCTGGTTGCTCACGCAGATGAAGAGGATTCAAGCTTCACATTCCCCAGCAACGCACTCTGCAAGCAACTGGTAGACATACCCGATGGAAGTGGCATTAAGAGTCCGGGCAAGGCGGAAAAAACTCGGCCTAGCGGTCATTGGGGCTATCGACAAGGCACCTTCATTGCGGATTTAAAGTTGCCTGCCCGAACTGTTACAGGTTCCGCAAGTCAGGATTGGATTCGTTGGAATGGGAAATTGAGGAGACTAACGTTCAACGAAGTGAAATTGCTACAAGGTTTCCCCGAAGATTGGCTGGTCCGCGGGACAAAGGCACACCAGTACAAGCAAATTGGCAATGCGGTACCAACGGTATTTGGAGAGGCTCTTGGTCGGGTCATCGTAGCTCACCTTAAACATTTTCCAACCACAAAGCCTGTTCATATCGGCGTGCCGTCCTCCTTCAAGAGCTACATGGAGTATACGAAGCGCGACCACTTGCGGAATAAGGACTCCAGAACGGTTCATCGCCACTTTGAAAGAGCAGAAGCATTGGGGTCAACTCTTTAAACTGTAAATGGAAGGGGTCAGCGCTTGACTCTTGACATCTCACGACTGCTTCTTTGGCGCGAGTGAAGCTTTTCCGTACGTTTTCCGGCGTGGAACAGCTTTACCAATTCACACGGCCGGCGACGATTTCATGAACGGATCGGCATGAGAACGAGGCACGCCCTGCTGACCGCAAAGAGTTGCCGGGTAGGGACGAGCTGACGGCTCGTCCGTGTTCGCGTCCCGGAGCGGGCGACCCGGCGGGTCGCCCCTACCAACGGTTGCGGGCTGCGGCAGCCCTCCCACGAACTGGTGGATTACTTTCTCCAACACGCGCGCGCCGGCCACGTCACGCATACGGAAGTCCGTCACGGGATGTTCCCGGCGTCGCGGCAGGTCGTCTCTGGCACCGGTAAGAATTTCACCACCAAGACACCAAGGCACAAAGCTCCGATGTTCTTGGTGATTGCCGCAAACTACAGCGGCATCTCGTCGGACTGGCTTTGTGCCGGGGTGGTTGAGTTAGCCTGAAGGAACAACACCAGAACTTGCTTTGCTTAATCCGGTAACACTGGGTAGTCCGTGTATCCCTTCGATCCATCAGCGTAGAATGTCGCTTGGTCGGGCGTGTTCAATGGGGCGTTGCGGGCGAAACGGTTGGGGAGGTCGGGATTCGCGAGGAAGAGTTTACCGAAGGCGACGGCATCGGCTTCGCCGGCTGCGAGTAGTTGCTCGGCGCTGTCGCGGGTGTGGCTTTCGTTGGCGACGTAAACGCCGCCGAATTGTTTTTTCAATGACGGGCCATGCCGGTTTTCGCCGAGCGATTCGCGGGCGCAGATGAACGCGAGCTTGCGGCGTCCGAGTTCACGGGCGACGTAGCCGAACGTGGCGGAGGGATCGGAGTCGCCCATGTCGTGGGCGTCGCCGCGCGGCGCGAGGTGCATGCCGACTCGACTGGCACCGCACACGGAAATTACGGCGTCAGCTACTTCAAGCATGAGCCGGGCGCGGTTCTCGACCGGGCCGCCATACTCGTCGGTGCGATGGTTGGTGCTGTCTTGGAGGAATTGATCGAGCAGGTAGCCGTTCGCCCCGTGAATCTCCACGCCGTCGAAGCCGGCTGCGAGCGCGTTGGCTGCGCCGAGCCGGTAGGCCTCGATGATGCCGGAAATCTCCGCGGTCTCCAGCGCGCGCGGCGTGACGAATTCCTTCTTCGGTCGCATCAAGCTAACATGACCTTTGGCCGCGATGGCGCTCGGCGCAACCGGCAACGCGCCGTCGAGGTAATACGGATCGGAAATGCGGCCGACGTGCCAGAGTTGGAGAAACATTTTCCCACCGGCATCGTGGACAGCCTGCGTGACGAGTTTCCAGCCGGTAACTTGTTCGGGAGACCAGATGCCGGGAGTGTTGGAGTAGCCGACGCCCATCGGCGAGACGGAGGTGGCTTCGGAGATGATGAGCCCGGCCGAGGCTCGTTGCCGGTAATACTCGGCCATCATGGCGTTTGGTGTCCGGCCCGCGCTGGCCCGGCAGCGTGTGAGAGGCGCCATGAAGATGCGGTTCTTGAATTTTAGCTCGCCGATTGTGATTGGCTCGAAAAGTTTTAGCGTGGTGGTCATCGAGGGCGGAAACTAGGCGGAGATGGCCGACTCTGCAAGTGCCCGGTGCATTGACAAGGTGGCGGCCACGGTTGCATCATCGCGTGAAAGGAGATGGTTTATGAAACGCATGTTGCTCGTGGTGATCTTGACGGTGGCGTTGGTGCAGGGTGCGGCGTTGGCGGCCAGCGCGAAGAAGTATCAGGTGACGGGGAAGGTCTTGGAGGTCAGCGACGCGATGATTGTCGTCGAGAAGGGCGACGAGAAATGGGAGATCAATCGCGACGCCAAGACGAAGGTTACCGGCGATCTCAAAGTCGGGGCCAAGGTCACCATTCAATACGCGATGACGGCGACCGCCGTTGAGGTTAAGGCCGAGAAGGAAAAGTAAGCTCCGGGTCGTTGTTTCTGCCGTGGGGAGTTGAGGCGATTTCGCACTTGCGAGGAGGGTGCTCTTTTTGTTTCTTTCGCGGCTTCTAGGAGGATTTCAGCATGGCGGAAGAGAAGAAGGAAAAGTGGTTGAACTGGCTGGCGTTGACGACGCTGATTTTTTCGGCGGCGGCGACGCTCGGCTCGTTCCGGGGCGGTGGTTATTCCGGGAAGGCGACGACGTCGCAGATTCTGGCCTCTGACCAGTGGGCGTTCTATCAAGCCAAGAGCATCAAGGAGCATGCGTTCGAACTGCAGCGGGACGCGTTGAGTTTGCAGGCGTTATCGGCGCCGGCACCCGTGCAGGCGAAATATCAGGAGGCGCTGACCCGGTATGCCGCGGATATCCAGCGGTACGAAGGCGAGAAGCAGGTGATCAAGTCCAAGGCGGAGGGGTTGGAGAAACAGCGCGATGAGGCATCCAAGTTTGCCAGCATCTACGGCAAGGCGGTTTTGTACCTGCAGATCGCGATCATGCTTTCGGCGTTGTCGGCGCTGCTGAAGAAGCCGTATTTGTGGGTGGTGGCGTTCGCGCCGGGGATTGCCGGGCTGGTCTATTTCCTCAACGGGGTGTTCGCCCGCTTCTA
>OMJI01000182.1 GCA_900299315.1 Verrucomicrobiota bacterium
CAGCGAAAGTGATGGATGAGGTCGGCGTGCAACTCATCCTCGTCGGCGATTCACTCGGTATGGCGGTGTTGGGATACGAAAACACGCTGCCGGTGACGATGGAGGAGATGGTACATCACACCCGGGCGGTCGCACGCGCGAAACCGCAGGCGCTGGTGGTCGCGGACCTGCCGTTTATGACGTACTCGACAGTCGAGGCCGCACTGGAGAACGCCGCGCGGCTGATTCAGGCTGGTGCGGAAGCTGTGAAAATTGAAGGCGGCGAAGCGGTCGCGCCACAGGTGCGTGCGCTAGTCGGGGCGGGGGTACCGGTGTTGGGACACATCGGGTTGCTGCCGCAATCAATCCTCGAAACCGGCGGCTACCGGATCCAGGGGCGGACCGCGCAGTCGGCGGACGCGTTGCTCCGCGATGCGAACGCGGTGTCTGACGCCGGTGTGTTTGCGGTCGTGGTCGAGGGAACGGTTGCAGAAGTGGCCGGCAGGATTACGCGCGTGGTACCGGTGCCGACCATCGGGATCGGAGCCGGGCCAGAGTGTGACGGACAGATTTTGGTGAGCAATGACATGCTGGGTTCGTTCACGTGGTTCACGCCGAAGCATGTGAAGCGGTACGCCAACCTGGCGGAGGAAATGCGGCGGGCGTTTGCGGCGTATAAACGGGACGTGGAAGCCGGGGAGTTCCCCGGTAAAGATCAGACGTTCTCCTAGTGACCGGGGCCGATAAGGTACGGCAGCGCCGCTAGAATCCCGATCACGAGTGCGAACAGCAGAAGTATCCCGCCGAAGATAAACGCCGCGCGCTTCGCCTGTTTCTTGATCCAGCACAGATCCACGAAGATGCGCCACGCTTGGGTGAATTCCCGGTCGAGATCGAGCCGGGCGTGTTCTTCATCGGTCAGCAATCCCTGCAACTCGCCGTCGTAATGCGCCTTGGCGCCGAAGAGAATCTGCTCCGTGAAGAACCGCGAGACGAAATCCTGTTTGATCTCCGGGGGCACGCGGCGCCGCATTTCCTCAAACGCGGGAAGTCGCCGCTGAAACTCGGCGATCAACGCGTTGACCTCGGCGTCGCCCATGACGTCAGAACTCGAACTTCACGCCGCTGAGGCGTTTCTCAATCTCGCCGATCACGCGCCGCTCGTCGGTCTCGCCCTTGGCGATGAAGGTGACGGAGAAGCGCAAGAACGGTCCGGCATCGTCCCACGGGACTGTTGAGATGAGTTTCTCCGTGATCAGCCATTGCGACACGTCCTCGGCTGATTGGAACGTCGTCCGTTGTCCGTCCGCCATGACTGCCGCCTTCGGCGCGCGGACGTAGAGGAAGAACGAACCTTTTGGTTTGGTGGCATCCAAGCCGAATTTTCGAAGGCAGGCCACGAGCAGGTCCATGCGCCGGGAATATTTCTGCGCGATCTTGTGTGTAATCTCCGGGTGGTCGAGCGTCGCAGCGCAGGCTTTCTGGATAGCGAGGAACTGGCCGCTGTCGGTGTTGTCCTTGCAATCGCCATACGCTTTGACGAGCAGTTTGTTACCGACAACGAACCCGAGCCGCCAGCCGGTCATGTTGAAGCCCTTGCTCATCGAATGCAGTTCGATGGCGCATTCCTTGGCGCCCGGGACGGAAAGGATCGAGAGCGGTTTGCCTTCGAACACCAGCGCCGCGTAAGCCGCATCGGAGATGATGACCAGCTTGTGCTTCAAGGCGAAGTCGACGGCATACCGAAAGAACTCCGGTGAGGCACTCGCGCCGGTGGGGTTGTTGGGATAATTCAAGACCATCACCTTCGCGCGCTTCAAAACGTCCTTCGGGATGGAATCCAAGTCCGGCAGGAAATGATTCTCGGCGGTCAACTTCAGGTTGAACACCTCGCCGCCGTACCACTTCGTGTGCGTTCCAAAGACTGGGTAGCCCGGCACTGTCATGATCGCGACATCACCGGGGTTGATCAAGGCCGCCGGCAGGATCGACAGCGCCGCCTTACTGCCGATGCTGTGAACGATCTCCGATTCCGGATCAATGCCGGTCACTCCGCAAACCTTGTCCATCCAGTTCGCGGCTGACTTCCGGTACTCCATCCCACCGTTGTCGGCATAACCGCGGTTCTCGGCTTTTACCGCCTCCTCCTGCAACGCCCGGACGCTCAGCGGAAACGCCATCTCATCGGGCTCGCCGACGCCCATATCGATCAACTCCACCTCCGGGTGGGCCGCCATCGCGGCGCGTTTGGCACGTTTGATCTTCTCAAATTTATAAATCGCTGTGCTCTTGCCGTACTTCGCGCCGCCGATTCGTTCCGCAAACAAATTCTGAATGAAAGACTCGCTCATTGCGCGCCGATAAGACACAAAAGGGTTTTGATTGTCAATGCGGTTGGCCTTGCGGTAAATTCTCCGCGTGGAAGTCATCCGCAGCATCCGGCAGATGCAGGAAGCCGCGTCCACGGTCAAGCGGGCAGGACGACGAATCGCGCTTGTGCCGACGATGGGAGCTTTGCACGAAGGTCACGTCGCCCTGATGCGTGCGGCGCGATCCAAGGGAGCGGCGGTCGCCGTCAGCATCTACGTCAACCCCGCCCAATTCGCCCCGCAGGAAGATTTCAAACGCTACCCGCGTGACCTCGACGCGGACACTGCCATCTGTAAGCGCGAGGGAGTGGATGTGGTGTTTGCGCCGACCGACGAAGAGATGTACGCCACCAACGCCTCAACCTGGGTGGAGGAGTCGCTCTTGTCGCGACGTCTGGAAGGGGAGCGGCGGCCGCATTTGTTCGGCGGCGTCTGCACGGTAGTGGCAAAGCTCTTCAACATCTGCCAGCCCGACATTGCTGTCTTCGGACAGAAAGACTATCAGCAACTCTGCGTCGTTCGCCGGATGGTTCGCGACATGAACTTCCCGGTCGAAATCCACCCGGTACCCACTGTCCGGGAAGCCGACGGCTTGGCGTTGAGCAGTCGCAACCAATACCTGACTCCGATGGATCGCGCCCAAGCGACCGTCCTCTTCAAGGCGCTGAGCGTTGCCCAAGATCTCTTCAATGCCGGCGAGATCAATGCCCACCGGCTCGAAGCCCAGATGCTGCGCACCGTCGAGTTCGCGCCATCGGCCCGGTTGGATTACGCGGAGATCGCCGATGCCGAGACGCTCGCGCCGTTGCACGAGGTGAAACGCGGCGATGTCGCGCTCCTCGCCGTCTACATTGGCAAGACGCGCCTGATCGACAATCTGATCCTGTAGCTACCGGGTTCCCGAGTAAGTGATGGGCGTACCGGTTTCCGTCGCCGGCGATTCATAAAGAGTCTTCCCGTCCGACGTGATCAGCAGATAAATCGAGCCGTCCGCCGACGTCTTGCGCACTTCACAATACCGGACCGCATCAGCCGTCACCTGCCGAGTCAAGCCAGCCTGGCCGCTGAACTCCTTGCGCACGTCTTTGCCTTTCACGGTGACGATGTAGAAGCCGGTAAACGTCGCTGCCCGGGGAGCCGCTGTGCCGCCGACGCTGATGCCGAATTGATGCGACCGCGGCACGGCTGGGCCGACCTGTTCCTCCGTCATCGAGCTGAGGTAGAAGCCATCGGCCTTCTTGCCGTACGGGATTTCGACCTTGTCGCTCGCGCCTTTGTCCGTGAACGCGACCACAATCGCACCGGCCAGCGGCAGGTTGGGCCGGTAGCGAATGCCATCCACTACCGCCTCCTTCTTCTGACTAACGCGGCCGAGAGCGACCGACTTGATTTCCTTGCGCGTCAATTCATCGAGCATCATCGCGGTCGTGTTCCGCATCTCCTTCGACACGCCGGTCCAGTCGTAAAGCTCCACCATCGCCCGCAGGTCCTTCTCGGCCAGCGCGGCCTGAAACCGTTCCTGCAATTCCTTGTTCGAAGCCGGGGCGGCTGCGTGAGCGACGCCCGTCAGCAAAGCCAAAATCAAAACCCATCGCATGCCGGCACGCTATGAAAAGTCTCGTTGCGAGTCAATTGGCGACTGGTATGATGCGGCCCTCATGGCAGACCAGCGGAACTTCGACTACCTCGTCATCGGCAGCGGCATTGCCGGGCTGACGTTTGCATTGAAGGTCGCCAAGGCCGGTCGCGTCGGCCTGATCACCAAGAAACACCGGGCCGAGTCCAATACCAATTACGCCCAAGGCGGGATCGCCGCCGTGATGAGCGCCGAGGATTCTCTGGAACTCCACGTCCGCGACACGCTCGTTGCCGGTGCTGGCCTGTGTCACGAGGACGCGGTGCGCACCATCGTGAGCGAGGGCCCCGCCTTGATGCGCGAGCTCATCGAATGGGGTGTGAAGTTCAGCCGCCGGGAGGGTGGGGGAGAGTACGACCTCGGCCGGGAAGGCGGTCACTCCAAACGCCGTGTTCTCCACGCCGGCGACATCACCGGGCGCGAGATCGAACGCGCACTACTGGAGGAAGCCGCCCGGCAGCCGAGCATCACCGTGTTCGAAGACATGCTCGCCATCGACCTGATCACTTCCCAAAAGCTCGGGTTGCCGGGCCGCAACCGCTGTCTCGGTTGCTACGCACTCGATGAGAAACGCAGCGTGGTCGAGACGTTCGGCGCGTCGATGACGCTCTTGGCCACGGGCGGAGCCGGTAAGGTCTACCTCTACACGAGCAATCCCGACATCGCGAGCGGCGACGGCGTCGCGATGGCCTACAGGGCCGGCGCCAGCATCGCGAACATGGAGTTTGTGCAGTTCCACCCCACCTGCCTCTACGAACCGCGCGCCAAGACGTTCCTCATCAGCGAGGCCGTGCGCGGGGAAGGGGCCGTGCTCCGCGGGCCGGACGGCGTGCCGTTCATGAAGCGCTACCACGAGATGGCCGACCTCGCGCCGCGGGACATCGTTGCCCGCGCCATCGACTCGGAGATGAAGAAGACCGGCGCCGAGTACGTGACGCTCGACATCACGCACAAGGACCCGGAGTTCGTGCGAAGCCGGTTCCCGAACATTTACGCCAAGTGTCTCGAATACGGTTACGACATGACGAAGCAGCCGCTGCCGGTCGTCCCCGCCGCGCACTACCAATGCGGCGGCGTCGTGACCGATGTCGATGGACGGACTGAGATTGCCGGGCTGCTCGCCGCGGGCGAAGTGGGACATACCGGTTTGCACGGAGCCAACCGGCTCGCGAGCAATTCACTGCTCGAAGCGCTCGTCGTCGCCCACCGCGCGGCTGATGTGGCCGTCCGCGAATCACGGGAACCTGCCCGGGCGCTACCGGCTTGGCAAAGCGGCAACGCTGCCGATCCGGACGAACTCGTCGTCGTGACCCACAACTGGGATGAAATTCGCCGCCTGATGTGGGACTACGTCGGCATCGTCCGCACCGACAAGCGTCTGCTGCGCGCCCGCGCCCGGATTCAAAATCTCCAGCGCGAGATCAACCAGTTCTACTGGGATTACAAGGTGACGCCCGACCTCATCGAACTGCGCAACCTCGCCCAAGTTGCCGAGCTCATCGTCGAATGCGCCCTCCAGCGCAAAGAATCTCGCGGCCTCCACTTCACCCTCGACTATCCCGGCCTTCAACCCGAGCCGCGCGACACGATTTTGCGGAAGGCTTGAAACTTACCGGGGCGGTTGGTACTGTCTGCCCGCGTTCCGGTAGGGCGTGTAGTTCAGTTGGCTAGAACGTTCGGATCACACCCGAAAGGTCACAGGTTCGAGTCCTGTCACGCCCACCATTTTCCTACCCGGCCAGCGCCTTCACCTTTAATCGCTCGGCCGGATTCGCGCTGACCCACTTCTCGTTGACCTTCGCCGGGTCGCCGTATTGATTGCCGGCCCGGTCCTGACCGCGGGCGAGGTAGATTTGGAACGCCGGCACCTCTTCGCGGACGGTCGGCCGGAACTTGCTCGTCGCCGGCACGTACCGCATCGTGTAACCGCAACGGCGGATGCTGCTCGTGTTCGC
>OMJI01000183.1 GCA_900299315.1 Verrucomicrobiota bacterium
CAAAACCAACAAGGAGCGGCCGCAACACACAACCCAAGAACGGGCGCAAGCGGTGTTAGCCATCTGGACGGAGAGCCGCCGGCCGGCGGAAGTCTGCCAGGAACTCAGCATCACGCCGACGTTGCTGGGCCAGTGGCAGGAACGGGCGCTGACCGGGATGTTGCGTGCGTAGACGCCGCGCCGGCGCACGGCGACGGAGCGTGGGCCGCTGTTGAACGCGAAGCTGGAGCGGCTGCTGACGCGCCAAGCCCAGCAGCACCAAACGCAACTCAGCCGCTTGGAGAAACGCCTGAGCCGGCTGCAAGAACCGAAGCCGGCCACACTGCCGGCCACGAAAGCGTAACCGCGCATGGGCCGAGCAAAAGTGAGTGGCCGCCAACAGAAGCTGGTACGCCAGCGGGTGCAGTTGGTGTTGCAGGTGCAAGCCGGTCACCTGAGTGTCCAGCAAGCGGCCCAGCAACTGCGGGTGACGCGGCAGACGTTTCACAAGTGGCAACGGCGGGCGTTGCGGGCGTTGTTGAGTGCGCTGCGCAACCGCCCGCGGGGCCGGCCAGCAATGCCGCACGACCCGCAGCGGGAGAAACTGCACCGCCAGAATCAAGAGTGGCAGCAGCAGGTCCACGTGCTGCAGCAGACGTTGCGGATCCGGGAACTGTTGAACACGGCATATAAAAAAGACCCCGGCGACCTGCGCGATGATCCTGCAACTCCTCGACGAACTCCACGAGCAAACCGGCTGGAATTACCGGCGGTTGTGCGCGGAAACCGGCGTGCCGTTCGGTAACCTCCAACGCTGGCGGACCCGGCAACGCGCCGGCGCGCTGCGTTGGCAGAAGCCCGGCCCCAAGAAACTGGTGCCGGTGGACTGGGAACAACTGAACGCGCAAGTGCGCGACTTGCGGCATGGCCGGCATCGCAGTCGGGGCACGGGCCGGCTGTATCGCGAACATCAAGCCAGCCTCTCGCGCCGCGACTTGCAGGCGTTGGTCGCGCAGGCGCGGCGCGAGTGCCAGCAGCGGCGTGCCACGCTCACGCGTTGCATCCACTGGCGCGAACCCGCGCTGGTGTGGTCCATCGACGATGCGGAGTTGTTGTCACTGACCGATGGCGTGTTGCGGTTGCACAACATCCACGACCTCGGCTCTCGCTATAAACACCGGCCGCTGCTCGGTCGGCAGTTACCGGGGCCACGGATCGCCGCACACCTCGATGAGTTGTTCCGTCGCCACGGCGCGCCGGTGGTGCTCAAGCGCGACAACGGCGGCAACCTCAACCACGCGGAAGTGGACGCGGTGTTGACGCGTTACGCGGTGATTGCGCTGAACAGCCCGCGACATTATCCGCCGTACAACGGCGGCATGGAACGCGCCCAGCGTGAAGTCAAAGAAGCGGTGCGCGTTCGCCGTGGTGACGGTGCCGCGTCGGTAGACGATCCCGTGTGGAGCGTGGTGGCCGAGTCCGTCATCCATGATCTCAACCATCGGGCGCGACCGTGTCTGCGCGGTGCGGATGCGTGCCGCACATTTGCGACTGGCAAAGTGAAACTCGCCGCGTATACTTTGCCCAAGCGAAAGGAGATCATCCACTGGATCACCACATTAGCGCAGCAGCTCCTCGCCGACTCCGGCAAGAACACACCACGTCAGCGAGCAATCGCCTGGCGACTCGCAGTCGAAACTTGGCTCGAACAAAACGGCAGCATCGAAATCACCAGCCACCAACAAAATGTGTCACCCATTTAACAAACTTTTTCGTACTCATAAATTCAGGTCGCTACAATTAATGCCAGTGAGTTGGCAACGTCTGGCGTAAGCAGGTAATTCACGCGGGTGACCAAGTCGTTGGTTGCTGGCTCGCCAAAGTTCAAGCTCTCGGCTCGGCTAGCTGGTGTAATATTCCGACTCTGCCCGTTAAGAAGCTGTCCGATCACTGTAACACTGTTAGTTACGCCCACGTAGTTTTGCAGTGTGGACAAGGGCGGATCTGTCGTCAAACCGATGAGTTGCGAAACGACTAACGGGACTGAACTGGTCTGGTTCTGATAAACCGCACTCAGTGTTGCAGTTCCCTGCGCATTTGCCTGAACTAGCGCGAAGCCATTTGAAATTCCCGGTATCACGCTAGCGATCGAAGGATTAAAGGAAGTGAGCAACGCAGCGCTGGTAACATCCTGTGTGGTAATTCCCGTTATCTGCCAAACCAAGAAACGGTTGGTCATTGTGATCCCAGTAACCATGTTCGTGGGAACTAGCAGCAAACTGGAGGCGGAAGTCGGTGTAGATGATCTTACCCGGTAGAAGCGTGAGGTGATGTTCAGGGCTCCATTGATGTGGGTGTAGTTGGTCAGGACTTCGCTGGAACCGGGGACGAAGATGACGGGACTAAGATCGGTGAAGTTGTTTGTGTAGCCAGGGGTGCCGGTCGCCGACTGCACGACATAGTTGCTCCCGCCAGGCGCGTTCCACGCTATCCGGACGTTGTTGTTGGTAAGGGAGATCGACTGGATGCCAAACTCAGCCTGCGCAGCCGCGCCGATAGCAATCAACCCCAGAACAACAAACGGCACCCATCGCTTCTCCATAAAACTTCCTTTCTACCCTCACTGCTTTGCCGCTGGACTTCGACCCATTCGAGACGGGCGGAGACTATGAAAAATCTGGGCTGGAAGCAATTCAATTCCCACGGCGGACAAGTCGTCCGCGCGGTGGCAAAGCGGGTTGTTCCGTGGCTGCGGGCAGCGGCGAAGGTATCGGTTCCGTTGCCGGGGTATCGCCGCCAACGGTGTAGAGACTGCCGTCGGCGTGGCGGTAGAACTTCTGCATTTCGTCGAGATGGAAGGGGCGGGAACCCCGGCGGCCGAAGACCACCGTCTGGTTGCCGGTTTCGTCCACAACCCGGTCGCGGTCGAGACCGCGGCTGACGCAGTTGGCCTCGCCTTCGTGGATCGGGTAGGTGGCGATGAGCTTGGGCGCCGGGCGCGGGCTGAAGCCTTGGTAACCGGGGACGGTGTCGGGCGAGATGAGTTGGACAACCTTGAACCCGTTCTTACCGTCCGCCACAAGGGCAAACATCGAGGCGTTGACACTGCCGATCTGGACAGCCCGGCAGTCGGTGAGTTCCCGGAATTCCTGGTCGAGTCTGGGTTTCTCGGGGTTGGTGATGTCCACAATCGCGAGGCCCGCCGGGCCGTTGGGGACATAGAGATACGTCCGCGCGGCGTAGAGCCGACCGGCGTGGGCGAGCGGGATGGTAGCGACGATCTGCCGGTCGTCGAGTCGGACGACTTTCACGCCTGTATCGTCGCTGATGAAGGCGTACCGGAACTGCACGGCGATAGCGCGCGGATTCTGGAACCCGGCCAATTCCGCGGTCAGCTTCGGCTGGAGCGGGTCGGAGATGTCCACCGTATAGAGGCCACCGGCGGCGACGACGTAGAGCTGGGTGCCGGCCACGTAGGCGGCGCGGGCGCCGGTGAGCTTGCCGTCCGGGTTGAAGGTGACATCGCGCTTAAGGAAGTTATTTTCGGGATTGCCGTCGAACAACGTGGCGACATTGACGATGACGAGGCCTTCATCCCGGTCGGTGACGTAGGCGTACCGGTAGATGGGGTGGATGGGTTGCTCCTCATTTTCCGGGAGGCGCTTGCGGTCGGGATCGTTGAACAGTGTGCTCGGCAATGCGACGCTCGTGGCAAACTTGGTCTTGACGTATGTGCGCTGGCCGAGCGGCGACACTGGGGAGGAGACTATCCGTTCGGAGAACCCTTTGTTGTCCACGTTTGCCACGTCGAACACTTGGAAGCCGTCCGACCCGTTGGCGGTGTAGAGGTACTCGCCGCGCAGGACGATGTCTTGAATGTCTTTGCCGTGATGTTCGTACGCCGTCTTCAAGACCCGGCCAGCAGCCTCGTGCTCCTTGCAGTTGCGCGGGTAGGCGAGGCTGTGGAGGTAGCTGCCGATGGCCGCCTGCGGTTCCTCCTGTTCCGTCCAGACGATGGCGTGGAAGCCGCCTTCGCCAGCGCCGACGTATGCGTACCGGCCGAAGAAGTTTACCGTGCCGGTGCCGTAGCCGAGCACCTGTGCCATCCAGGCGTTGTTATCGTTGTTCTCGGAGAGATGGCAATCCGCGCAGCCTTTCGTGGTGCCCTTGCCACTCGTCGTGTGCGGGAAGTGTGGGTTGAATGCCTGACCGCTGTAGCCCTCCCAAGAGGCGGTCTGCTGCTGTGAATACACCCATTCCCGGTTCGCGTTTTGGGAGCTCACGATGACCGCGCTCGATGACCGCAGCACCGCAAGCCGGTGGTTCTTGTAGGTGGCGTCGATGCCGAGCTGGAATACGTCGTCGCGAATGACCTGTGGGTTGTAGGTTGTGTAATTGCGGCTCATTGTACCCTCGTATTTGTTGGTCGGCACGCGCTTGTTGGCGCGCATCGGCATGTGACAGCCGAAGCAACTCGTCGCCCAGGCGGTATGGCAGATGGCGCAACTGATGTTGGCGTTGTCGTGCGCCAACTCGCGCGGGCAATCACCGGCGGCCGGCACATCGCCCCACGTCTTGCCGTCGCGGCGGAGCGTCTTGGCATAACGGGACTTCTCGTTGTACTGGGGCGAGGCCGGATTGATGGTGTCGATGGTTTGCGGCACTTCCCAGCGGACATCCGGCGACATCATCGAACGCTGGTAGAGCTTGTCGCCTTCCCAATAAAACCGCGGCCCCCACGGGGTGGTACCCTTGCTGAGATCGACCGGCGTAACCTGTTTGGTCTCGCGATTGAACAGGCCGGAATTACCGGAGGTGATCAACGTCGGTCGGGCGCTCACGGTGCCGTGGCAATCAATGCACTCAATCGTCGTCGCCGCGCGAGGTTCGCCGTAGAGCAGGCCGTTGCCGTGCACGTCCACGTCGAAGTGACAATCCACGCATTGCATTCCCTTTTTCAGATGCGCATCCTGCAGGTGGACAGCCTTGGCGAATTTCTGTGGGTCATCGTGGGCGATGGGTCTGCCAGCTTCGTCGAGGAAGTTGCCGACCTTGTCCTTCTTGAACACCGCCCGAAACACCCAGCCGTGGCCGTGGTAATCGGCAAACTGCGTGTGCTTCAGTTGCGGGTTGAACTCGGCGACCTTCTCCAGGAAATCAGGGTCGCCCCACAACCCGCGCGCCGCGGCGGCTTCCGGCGAGATGCGGACCAACTCCGCGATTTCGTCCTCAGTCGGGTCCTTCTGCTCTTTGGGATACATGAACTCGCCGTCGCTCTCCTGGTCCCACCAGATATACCCGAGGTACGGATTCACGAAGAGATTGCCCTGGTGCATGTGGCAGATGATGCATTGACTGGACGGGATCGAACGCGTGAACTGATGCTTCACCGGATGGCCGCGCTCGCGTTTCGAGATGGATTTGTCGCCGGTAAAGCTCAGCCCTTGATTGCCGTACTTGCTCCACCAACCGGAGTTGGCGGGCGACCGATCATTGGCGTACACGACGTGGCACGCCGTGCAGCCGCTCGAGCGGTAGTCCCCGGGATGGTTGTTCGATCCCATAAACCCGAGCAAGGGATCATTCAGGCGCGTCTTCTGGGCGTTCAGCACCACCGGGTCAATCCGGTTCAGCGTCCCATAGGCACGATCCGAGAGCCGGCGCGCGGGTCGCCCCGGGGCCTCGGTCGGATTGGGCACACCGAGCTCGAGCGGTTTCTCACCGCCCTTCTCGAAGATTCGGAAAATGTTACCGGGCTGCCCGATGTGGAAACGCGGCAGCGGGATCACAAACGGCAGGATGCCGTGCTCCCGCTCCATTTCCGGTGTCACCGGGATCGGACTGTCCAATTTCAACGGCACGCCGTGCGGCCCCATGGCCTGCCCGAACCGGTAATTCTTCAACGGCGCGGCGCCGTTGTTGTATGCCGCCGCTCCCCAGAGCATCGCGCCGTGGTTCATCATGCTGTGCCAGACGTTGTCAATCAGCGGCTGGTGACACAACCCGCACGCCTGCTCCGTCACCCGCAGGTCGGCCGGGTTCACGAAGCGGATGAACTCCTGCGACTCGTGATTGAGCAACACCGTCGAATCGCTCGGGTTTGCCGAGCTCTCCCAGAACGCCGGGTTCTGCGGTGCCACGTGCGCCTTGCGCATCGTCAGCCCTGGCGTTGGGTCCCCGCCATGGCAATCCACGCACCCCAGCACCACCGCCGGCGACGCGTGCATGTCCTCGGTTCCTTGATGACATTCCAGACACCCCTTGCTCTTGGCATCGGCCTCTGCACGCGTTTGGTCGATCCAGTTTCGCGGTTTCGGCAGTTCCGCCGGTGCGGCAGGCACGTTCGGCACCGTCGTCGCCGGGCCGTAGCCAGTCTCGGCCCGGGCGACCGCCGCCAAAACGAGCAAGAACATCAGGATTCGTTTCATGGCCAGGTCTTCTCAAACTTCGGGTAATGCGGCGTGTGGAATTTCAGTTCCAACGGCAGGTTCTTTCGCGCCTGCTCGCGTGGCAACGCCAGCGGCGCGGGGACCGGCTCCCCGCCGAAGTCGCCGGGCGTGCTCAGCGTCAACTCGAGCCTTGCCCGGCGCAGCGGGCCATCGGGCAACACGACGGGCTCCGTCCCGTAATCCGGTAAGTTGCCGAAATTCGTGTCGAGCACCGTCCGACGCGGCGGCTCCTTGAGCGACGCGCCCGGATCGGGGTTGAACGGCTTCGCCGCTGGCACGGTTTCCCGCCGGACTTCCCACCGTGTCACCGCTTCGTTCAGATCATTCGGCGGCCATGCGAGCCGGTTCGGATCGGGATCAAACACCGCTGGCGACAGCGGCGGAGTACCGGTGCTGACCTGTTGAGCTGGTTTGAACCGGTCCGGATCCACTTGCTCGGCGTACACCACGCCGGCAAGCAGGAGCAACCAGACTAGGTGTTTCATCGCCGAGCCTCCCGGTGGTAGTCGTGACAGGTGATGCACGCGCCCGACACGCCGGCTTTTGCGCCGTGGCACGACGCGCAGGTGTCCTTGCCGGGCAGGATTAAG
>OMJI01000184.1 GCA_900299315.1 Verrucomicrobiota bacterium
GACCGCCTTCATGGCGATCTCCTTCTTCTTGGCCTTCATGATGTTGGGCAGGGACGCATAGCGCGGGGTGTTCAGGCGCAGATCGACCGTCACCACGGCCGGCAGCGTCGCCGCGGTGAAGTACGCCAGCAACGCGCCGAGGGCGATGCGGAGCTGGACGGGAAAATTCGTGGAGGAAAAAATCGGAAAGATCGCGAGCATCGCGCTGATGCGCAGAAACACGAGCAGCCAGACCAATGGGTCTTGGGGTATCATTGCCTCCCGGCTAGTGCACCATCTGCGGCATTTTCTGGATGACCGCCGTCGCGAACTCAATCATCGTCCGCAGCATCCACGGCAACAGCAGCAACAAGAGCCCGACCACGCCCAGCGCCTTCGGGACAAACGTCAGCGTCTGTTCGTGAATCGAAGTCACCGCCTGGAACAAGCTCACTCCCAAGCCGATCACCATCGCCACCACCAGCAACGGCGCGGTCAACGCGATGGCTTGGAAAATCATCGCTTTCAAAAGTTCTGTCGCAAATCCGGCGTCCATATCACCTCACATGAAACTTTGAATCAACGACCGCACCACCAACGACCAGCCGTCCACCAGCACGAACAGCAGCAGCTTCAACGGCAGCGAAATCGTCATCGGCGGCATCATCATCATGCCCATGCTCATCAACACCGTCGCCACGACGAGGTCGATCAGGATGAACGGCACAAACAGCAAAAAGCCCATCTGGAACGCCGTCCGCAGTTCGCTGATGATGAACCCGGGAATCACCACCCGCAGCGGCAACTGCTCCGGGGTCGTCGGCCCGAGCTTCGCCAACGCAACGAACAACTCGACATCCTTCGCGCGCGGCTGACGAGCCGGTCGCGTCGTTTGTTGGCGGCCAGTTTCGCGAGCCAGAAACCCCGGCCAGTCCCCTTGGTTGTCATCCCGAGCTTGTCGAGGGATCTCTGTCGTGACCCGGTGGCGGCTTGGCGTGAGTGTGCCCGGACTGCCTTCGCATACGTGCAGTGCCACCGGCACCCATGCCAGAAACACCCGTCCACAAACACCGCCACCCGCTGTCGTGAGAGCAGAAAATCAATCCTGACGTTGGTAGGTCGCGCTGCCCCAGCGCGCCGCGTCGCTCGACAAGTTGATTTCCTCCCAAGCCGATGCCGACCTCGCCGAGGTCCTTACCCGGTTGAACCAGACTCAGACCGCCTACCAAGTCGCCCTCCAAAGCGGCGCCCGGCTCCTGAACACCTCGCTGCTCGATTACCTGCGCTGACGCAGCCTCACCTACACCGCCACCGGCGTGCGTGCGTTTTAGATCTGCCCCGACGGCTTTATTCCCCAAACGCTTGCGTCGTAGAGATTGCCGTCTTGGTCGATGATGGATCCATTCGGAAGCACATCGACAGGTACGATGTATTCTTCAACTGCAATTGCGTCGTCAAATCCACGATCCCCATCAAGAAACTGCTGAAGGCGTCCCATTGTGTACTCCGCGATGGCGCGCTGTGCCTCGTGTTCGGACCGGTACACAATGGGGAGACCATCACCGTAGTGCTCCACGGGAATTGGTCCTTGGCAGATGGTATCGACGAAGAGGCAGTAGCCTTGAGTAATGGGTTGGTCATCTCGGTTCATCAAATCAAGATTCGCATGTTGGGTCCGGTAGGACAATCGCTTTGCTTTCCAAAAACGCTTTGGCATCCTGGCCGTGATGGATGGTCGCGCGACAACTGGTTTGCTGTGTTCGCGGGCGTGGTACAGCGCGGCCGTGGCGGAGTTTCTGCGCACTGAGGACAAGGCGATTCTCGGTACCCTTGCCACTAACGGTGGTTCTAGCTTACTTCAGACTCAACTTGCCGCTTGGACTGAGCAAATCAGCATCCTTCGCCAGTCCCTTACCGGATTGACCGGCACCGTCTTCTTCGAGTTCAGCATCCCACGGATGGGACGTCGAGTGGATGTCGTGTTGTTAACCGGTTCTGTGGTTCTCGTGATCGAGTTCAAAGTCGGCGAACAGAACTTCGACCGGGCGGCCATCGAGCAAGTCTGGGACTACGCGCTTGACCTCAAGAACTTTCACGAGGGTAGTCACGCCGCCACACTGGTGCCGATACTGGTCGTCACCGGCGCGCCGGACGTTCCGACGCTTTCGCTACACGCGGATAGCGACAACGTGTACCGGCCGGTATTGGTCAACGCACAGGGCATCCGCAACGCCATTGAACTCGGGCTGCAAGCCGGTGCTGGCAAGTCCCTCGATGATGCCAAATGGGCTGATTCGCCGTACCATCCGACGCCCACCATCGTCGAGGCCGCTCGGTCTCTTTATGCGCAGCATTCCGTTGAGGCGATTGCCCGCCACGACGCAGGCGCCCGAAACCTACGCGTGACTTCACGGCGCATCGGCGAGCTGGTTGACGAAGCGCGGACGAAGCAGCGGAAGATCATTTGTTTCGTCACGGGTGTTCCCGGCGCCGGCAAGACCTTGGTCGGGTTGAATGTCGCCACGCAACGACGGGAGAAGGACCGGCCGACACACGCGGTATTCCTCTCCGGCAACGGCCCGCTCGTGGCTGTCCTGCGCGAGGCGCTGACCCGTGACGAAGTGCTGCGCCGGAAGGAACAGGGCGAGAAGGTTCGGAAGGGCAAGGTGGCGGAGAGCGTCAAAGCGTTCATCCAAAACGTGCACCACTTCCGCGACGAAGCGTTGGTGGATACTCGTGCGCCGATTGACCGCGTCGTGATCTTCGATGAAGCGCAACGGGCGTGGAACCTGAAGCAGACCGCCAGTTTCATGCACCGCAAGAAGAAGAAGCCGGGGTTCGCCCATTCAGAGC
>OMJI01000185.1 GCA_900299315.1 Verrucomicrobiota bacterium
ACTGCCACGCCATACCGGCTCGCGAGTTCGCTCGCCGCCGCTTTCATCGCCGCGACAGTGTGGATGCGCCGCCCGGCCAACGCTTCGAGTTCGGCCAGATTCGGCGTGATGACGTGCGCGAGCGGGAACAACTTGCTGGTCAGGGCGCGCACGGCGCTTGGCTTCAGCAACCGCGCGCCGCTGGTCGCCACCATCACCGGGTCCACCACGAGCTTGCGGACGCGCAAGGTATCAGCCACTGCGGCGATAATCGCTGCGTCGTAAAGCATCCCGGTTTTCGCCGCGCCGACCGGGAACGCTTCGCAGACGCGCGCGATTTGCTGGGCGACAATATCCGGCCTGATGGGCTGGATCGCGGAGACCCGGTCGGGATTCTGCGCGGTGATGCAGGTGATGGCGCTGGTGCCAAAGACCCGGTGCGCGTGAAAGGTTTTCAAGTCGGCCTGAATGCCGGCTCCGCCTCCACTGTCCGAGCCGGCAATCGTCAACGCGACCGGTTGACTCGCTCCTCGCCTCATCGCGTTCCGTTGTAAACGATGTCGGCTGCCGGCACAATCCCGTTGCGGAACGCGGCGGCGGTGTTTATCTTCGCGGCACAATGCCGGATTCACCTGCCCCCCAACACGTGATGCGCCGGGTGCTGATCGCGGAGGATGATTACCAGCTCGCGGAGGTCGTCGCCGAGGTGTTGACCTACGAGAATTGCGAGCCCGAGATCGCCGCCAACGGCATGGAGGCGCTCGACCGGTTACGGACCGGCGACTACGACGCGGTGGTCTGCGATGTGATGATGCCGCGCGTCGGCGGCGAGGCATTCTACAATGCAGTGGTGGAGCAGTATCCCCATTTAGCCAACCGGATCCTCTTCATCAGCGGCGCCGCCACGATCCGCAGCGGGTTGACGGCATTTATCTCGCGGACGGAAAACAGATTGCTAGAAAAGCCGTTCGATGTGGATCAACTTCGCGCCGCCTTGCACGAGCTGCTGAGACCGTGACGTTTTTTGTCTCCGCCGGACAACCCCGGCCACTTCCGTGAACATTCCCGGCCAGACTCCCGGCTGGTCCTGCGGGGAGAACCGCTGGCACACGGTTTGCGATTACGAATCGGCGGCTGTTGGGGGTAACGAAATTTACCCCTCCCGTGACGCCAAGGCGGAACGATCTGCCGCGGTGCACGGAGCGAATAGATCAGGTGGGCCGATTCTGGAACGATCTGGAATCGGCCCGCGCGTTTTCCGACGTGACCCATCCGGCGCTGCCGCTATAATGCGCGGCCAATGGCGACCGAGGTTTCTGGTTTGACCCCCATGATGCAGCAGTACCGGCGCGTGAAATCGCAGATTCCCGCCGATGCGTTGCTGCTCTTCCGGCTCGGCGATTTCTACGAGATGTTTTTCGACGACGCGAAGGCCGGGGCGCACATCCTCAACCTCACGCTCACGCAACGCAACGGCACGCCGATGTGCGGCATCCCGCATCACGCGGCCGAGAATTACATCGGCAAGTTGCTCCGCGCCGGCAAGAAGGTCGCCCTCTGCGACCAGCTCGAAGAACCCAAGCCCGGCAAGCTTGTCCAGCGCGACGTGACGCAGATCCTCAGTCCCGGTACCCACTTCGACCATCACTTGCTCCACGCCGAGAAGAACAATTTCCTCGCCGCGCTCTGCACGAACGACAAGAAATTCGGCCTCGCGCTCGTTGACCTGACTACCGGCGATTTCAAGGTCACCGAGCTGAAGACCGAGGAGCAACTCCAGAACGAGCTCACGCGCGTGCGCCCGGCCGAGATGATTTGCCCGGCGGAGCAGGTCGAGACGCTCAAGTGCGCGCCGTACGATGGCTGGACGTTTGAACCCGAGACGGCGTTCTACACGTTGCGCGACCATTTCAAGACGCAGTCGCTCGATGGGTTTGGAGCCGGTGAGTTGACGGTTGGCATTGGTGCCGCCGGTGCGGCATTGCATTACCTCCAGCAATCTCTCCGCCGCAACGTGAGCCACATCCACCGGTTGCAAGTCTACCGGGTCACCGATTTCATGGTGGTGGACGCGACGACGCAGCGGAACCTCGAACTGCTCGAAACCGGTCGCGTCGACCGCAAACACACGCTCATCGGTTGCCTCGACCGGACGATCACCCCGATGGGTGCGCGGCTGTTGCGCGAGTGGGTCACGCATCCGCTCAAGGACGTGGAGAAGATACAAGCCCGGCAGGACGTCATCGCGTTCTTTTGCGACAACACCCAGACGCTCGCCGAGTTCCGCGAACATCTCCACGGCGTCCGCGACATGGAGCGCACCCTGGGCCGGTTGAGCGTCGGGTCCGGCAATGCGCGCGACCTCGTCGGCTTGCGGGATTCGCTGGCGGCCCTGCCGAAGCTGAAAGCCACGTTCCCGACCGTGGCGGCCGATTCGCTCGAAGCGTCCCGGCCGGTGCAGTTGACCGGCTGGCTTGACCAGATCACTGAGCAACCGGCTATCGTGGACCTGATTGCGCGCGCCATCGAGGACGCGCCGCCGCTGGCGTTGAAGGAAGGCGGGATCATCAAGCGCGGCTACGATGCCGCGCTCGACGAATTCCGGCAGGCGGCGACATCCGGCAAGGAATGGATCGCCGCGTTGCAGCAGCGGGAAATCGAGCGGACCGGCATCCCGTCGCTCAAGGTCCGGTTCAATTCCGTGTTCGGCTATTACATCGAAATCACCAAGTCCAATCTCGACAAGGCGCCGGCGGATTACATCCGCAAACAGACCATCGCCACCGGCGAGCGGTTCTACACGCCGGAGTTGAAGGAGATGGAGGGCAAGATCCTCGGCGCGGAAGACAAGGCGCACGCGCTCGAGTATGAACTCTTCCTGAAAGTCCGCGAGCAAGTGTTGCAACAGTCCGCCGCCATCCAGCAATCCGCCGGCGCGATCGCCGCGCTCGACGTGCTGGCCGGCTTGGCGGAACTCGCCCGGCACCAGAACTACTGCCGCCCGGTGGTGAACGGGAATCACAAGATCGAAATCATCGAGGGCCGGCATCCTGTTCTGGAGCAGACGTTGGTGGAGGAACGATTCGTCGCCAACGACGCACTGCTCGACAACCGGGAGAACCAGATCCTCATCATCACCGGCCCCAACATGGCCGGCAAGAGCACCTACATCCGGCAGGTCGCGCTGCTCGTGTTAATGGCGCACATCGGCTCTTACATCCCCGCCACGCGCGCGACCATCGGGTTGACCGACCGGATCTTCACCCGCATTGGCGCGACCGACGACCTCGCCCGGGGCCAGAGCACGTTCATGGTCGAGATGAACGAGACCGCCAACATCCTCAACAACGCTACCGGCCGCAGCCTCGTCATCCTCGATGAAATCGGGCGCGGCACGAGCACGTTTGACGGCTTGAGCATCGCGTGGGCGGTCGCCGAGTATCTCCACAACCATGCCGGCGCCAAGACGCTCTTCGCCACGCATTACCACGAACTCACCGAGATGTCGGTCACACTGCCGCGCGTGAAGAATTACAACGTCGCCGTCCGCGAATGGCACGACCAAGTCGTCTTCCTCCACAAAATTCTCCCCGGTGGGACCGACAAGAGCTACGGCATCCAAGTCGCCCGCCTTGCCGGCCTGCCAAAGGAAGTCATCCAGCGCGCGAAGGAAGTCCTCGCAAACTTGGAAGAGGCGGAGCTATCCGCCGAGGGCCAACCGAAAATCGCCAAGACCAAGAAGCGCAAGAAACCCGCCGCCGGTAAGCCCAAGCCGAAAATCAAAGAGCTGCCGCAACTCTATTTGTTTGGCGGCAAACCGCCGGCTTAGAGAGCGCGCTTGACGCGTTGCTCGACGAGGTCGAGCAGGGCCGGATCGTCCATCATCGGCTCGGTGATTTCCCAGGTGACTTCGGGGTGATTCGCGAGGGCGCAGCGGAAAATGGCCGGGATGTCTTCGCGGAGATGTTTGCCGGGGACGAGGAAGAAGGCGTAGCCGAAGATGTGGTTGCAGCCGGCGGCGACGAGCTTGGCGATGGCGCTGTACATGTCCGGCTGGCTCAGCTCCATGAAGCACGGCTCGACGAGGTCGTACCCGAGCCGGGCGCGGAGTTGGTCCACGAGACGGACCATGATGTCGTTGCCTTCCTTGAGCCGGGAGCCGTGGGTGAAAACAATTACGCCTGTCTTTTTGTTCATGGGTCGCTACTATGTCCAACATGAGTGACGAAATCAAACGGCAGTATGTGAATTACTTTTTCTTCAAGGTCGCACCCGAGTGGCGCCGCCTCCCGGCCACCGAACGCGCGCAGGGCAAAAGCGAATTCGAAGGCGTGATCAAGGATTGGAAGAGCCGGTGCCTCATCATCCCGTTCAGCACTGTGGGCACCCGGGCGGACACGGATTTTTTCCTCTGGCGGATCAGCGAGCGGCTGGAGGATTTCCAGGAGATGACCACGCAGTTGATGCAGACCGGCCTCGGGAAATGGTGCAGCACGCCCTTCAGCTATCTCGGTATGACGAAGCGTTCGATGTACGTCGACAAGCACGAGCATCCCGGCAGCGAAGGCCGCCGCGGGCGTGTGGTTCCCGGGGAAAAGAAATACATCTTCGTGTATCCGTTCTGGAAAACCTCGGCGTGGTATCAACTGCCCAAGGAAGACCGGCAGCGGATGATGAACGTCCACATCGAGACCGGTCACCGCTACCCCGGCATCAAGATCAACACGATCTACAGTTTCGGCCTCGACGATCCCGAGTTTGTCGTCGCGTTTGAGGGCGATGTGCCGGCGGACTTCATTGATCTCGTCATGGAAATGCGCGAACACGAAGTCCGCACCTACACCGAGCGCGACACGCCGATCTTTACCGGCATCCGCGGCAGCATCGGCGAAGTGCTGGCGGCGCTGGGATAAGCGCCGGCTCGATTCGGGGGAGCGGTTTTCAACCGCGACCGGTCGGACCGCTGGGCCGGGAGTTTTCGGTTTCTTATGGGAGCGCGCTTCCGGGCGTGATCCTCCAAGATTGGCGCACCAGCCGGTGTGCGGTAGGGACGAACCGCCGGCTCGTCCGCATTCCCACCCCGGCGCGGGCGAG
>OMJI01000186.1 GCA_900299315.1 Verrucomicrobiota bacterium
AGTCACCGCCGCAACTGGCCCTCTGGCAATGCGGCAAGTGCGGGACGAGCTTCGACACGTTCGGCTCCAACGCGACCTGTCCCAAGTGCGCCCAGCAATACACCGAGACCCGCTGCCTCGAATGCGGCACGATCAGCCCGTTTGCCGCGTGGCAAGTGGAGACGTTGACCGTCACGGAGTGACCGGCGGCTCTTGCGTTTCGGAAGAAGCGCGGAAATAGTGCGGGCGGTGACAACAACCGTTTACCTGCAACGCATCGAGACGCTGGTCCCGCCCCACGCCTACGCGCAGTCGTACGCGCGCGACCGAATGATGGAGTGGGGCGGCGACGCCGCCACGGCCCGGTATGTCCGGGCGATCTACGACCGGTCGGGGATTGAGAAACGGCACTCGGTCCTGCCGGATTTTCTGCCGGGCGCGACACCGGAGTTGTTCGATGTTTCCAACGGGCTTAGCAATCCCACCACCGCCGAACGAAATCGCTGCTACATCCGGCACGCCCGGCCGATGGCGGTCGAGGTGGCGCGACGCGTCGGCGTGGCGGATGTCACGCACGTCATCACCGTCTCCTGCACCGGCTTCTACAATCCCGGGGCCGACTACGACATCGTGACGCAGTTGGGGCTGCCCGGTACGACCGAGCGCTACCACCTCGGCTTCATGGGCTGCTACGCGGCCTTCCCGGCCTTGCGGATGGCGCAGCAGTTTTGCGTCGCGAATCCGCAGGCGGTCGTGCTCGTGGTTTGCCTGGAACTCTGCAGTCTGCATCTCCAAATCCGACCGGACCCCGACACGTTACTCGCCAACGCCTTGTTTGCCGACGGCGCCGCGGCGGTCATCGTCAGCGCGCGTGAGCCGGTGGGCCCGGCGCTGGCGTTGCGCGAGTTTCGCCCCGCACTCGCGCCAGAGGGAAAGACGGCGATGGCTTGGGAGATCGGCAATCATGGGTTCGACATCTCGCTGTCGAGCTACGTGCCCGACATCATCGGCGCCAACCTCGATCCGCTCCGCGACATCGCGGCGGATTTCTGGGCCGTGCATCCCGGCGGGCGTGCGATCATCGACAAGGTGCAGGACGGACTCGCGCTCAAGCCCGGCCAAGTCGCCGCCTCGCGCGCCGTGTTGCGTGATTACGGCAACATGAGCAGCGTGACCATTCTCTTCGTGCTGCAACGATTGCTTCGCGAAGCCCAGCCCGGGATCATCGGCGCACTGGCGTTCGGCCCCGGCCTGACCATCGAGTCGGCTGTGATGGAACTCGTGCCGGCCCGGGAGGCTTGTGCGGTCGGATGTTGAAATTCTGATCGTCGGCGCGGGCCCGGTGGGATTGCTGCTCGCGCGGTTGCTCCGGGCGCGAGGCCGGGATTGTCTGGTGATCGAGAAACGCCCGGCGGCTCCGGCCTATTCGATGGCGATCGGAATTACTCCGCCGTCGCTGGAAATTTTGGAAGGCTTGGGATTGGCGGAAGAGTTCGTGTCGCGCGGCGTCAAAATCACCGACGCCCACATCCACGAGAACGGCCGGTATCTCGGCCGGGTCTCCTTTGAGAAGATACCGGCGGCGCATCGGTTCATCCTTTCGCTGCCCCAAGGCGAAACCGTGGAAATTCTGGCGCGTGGACTGCCGGTGTGGCGCGGAGTGGAGCTGACCGGCCTTCAACCAGACGCAAACGGCGTCACCGCTCAAGTCGGCGAGAGAACAATCCGGTACCGGTATCTCATCGGTTGCGACGGCGCGCGGAGCACCGTCCGGTCGCTGGCAGGCATCCCCGTCCGCACCAAAACCTACCGGCCCCGGTTCGTGATGGGCGACTTCCCAGACGATACCGGCTGGGGCGCCGAAGCCCACTTGTTCTTCTCGGCACGCGGTGCCGTGGAATCGTTTCCGTTGCCGGGCGGGAAGCGGCGGTGGATTGCGCAGACGGCGGCCCCTCGCCCGTCCTTCGGACACCCTCTCCCCGCTTTGCGGGGAGAGGGATGGGGTGAGGGGATGAGCGACTTTCAGCCGGAGTGGCAACTGGCGGAACGGTTTCATGTGGGCCGCGTGATTCTGTGCGGCGATGCGGCGCATGTGATGAGTCCGATCGGTGGTCAAGGGATGAATGTCGGATTCGGCGACGCGGTGATGCTGGCGAATGAGTTGGCGGGCGAAAAAAGTTTTGGCCGGTACGAGCAGGCCCGGCGGCGGGTCTTCCGCGAGGCGGCGGCCCGGGCGGCCCGCGGGATGTGGTTGGGAACGCGGCGCGGGCCGGTCTGGTCAGCGTTGCGGCGCGTCTTCATCCGCGACGTGTTGCTGCGGCCGGGGATGAGCGAGCGGGTGGCTGCGCGGTTCGCGATGTTGTCGCTGGTTGATTTGTCGCGGCGACAGATGTTGCCGGAGTTGATGGATGCCGCCGACGCCGATCCGGTAAAGCTGTCGCGCACCTATCGCCAGTTTCGCCTGATCAACCGCGTCGTGTCCCGGTATCGGACCATCTTGCGCCGGTACGTCCTCGACGACATGGCGCGCGAGCCGAACCGGGTTTACCGCTTGGTGGACATCGGCGCTGGTGGCTGTGAAATCGCGGTGTGGTTGCTGCGCGAGGCGCGCCGGCGCGGTCTGCGCCTGACCGTGACCGC
>OMJI01000187.1 GCA_900299315.1 Verrucomicrobiota bacterium
TCGTCATGCCGGCTCGCGACGGGATGCCAGTGAGCGAAAACATCCTCAAGGGAATCACCGACGAATCCACGTTCGAACGCGCCGTCACCGAAACAATCCGCGCCCACGGCCAGGCTTGGCTCGAGGCCGACATGCGTGCGCACCTCAACCCGACCCGCATGCACAGCATCGAACGCGCGACACATTCGCTCGTCACCCACACCCGCAGCCGGTGCCCCGCGTGTGACCGCCCGGGTTTCATCGTCGTCGAAGCCATCCGCGGTCTGCCGTGCGCCGATTGCGGCCTGCCGACGCAGCGCGCCCGCGCCGAAGTGTTCGGGTGCGCGGGTTGCGGTCGCCGCGATGAACGTCCCCTGGCCGGCGTCACGACCGCGTCACCGGGCGAGTGCGGTTGGTGCAACCCGTAACCGGCTCGTGATCCCATCCCGGTCTTCGAGCAACGCGCGCGCGCTGAAGTGGATGTAGCCGCTCACGCCGGGAGTAGTTTGGGTGAGGGCAACCTGGTTGACGAGTTCGCTGGCGGACCACGACTGCGGCGTGCCGTCGGCGATGCGGCTGGTGTAGAGCGCGGGGTAGAGTTCCCGGTGACGCGGGTTTTGGGTAGCCCACCAGTTCAGTAAGACCGGGAAGCTTTGTTCGCGGGCGTCGATCGGCCAATAGAGTTGCGGCGCGAGATAATCCACCCAACCATTAGCCAACCAGAGCCGGGAATCGGCGAAAGTCGTGTCGAACGCACCGCTGCCGCGAATGCCGGCGGGGATGCCGCTCCGCCAAATGCCGAACGGGCTGATGCCGACGCGCACCGCCGGCTTGATCTGTTTCACATCGGTATAAAGCCGGCGGACGAATTGGTTGATGTTGTCGCGCCGCCAATCTTCCACTGAAAACTTCGTCTTGGTGCGCCGGTAGGTCGCGGCATCCGGGAATTCCGCGTTGCCCTCCGGATACGGATAGAAGTAGTCGTCCAGCACCAAGCCATCCACGTCATACCGGCGGACGATGTCGCGGATCACGCCAAGGACGTAATCCACCGCCGCCGGTTCGCCGGGATCGATCCACCGGTATTTTCCGTAGGTCCGCACCCAGTCTGGGCGGGTGCGACTGATGTGGTTAGCCGCCACGGGCCCGGTCGCTTTCGGATGACTCGCGCGGAACGGATTCACCCACGCGTGAAGTTCAAGTCCGCGCCGGTGGGCTTCGATGATTGCGAACGCCAACGGATCGTAGAGCGGTTGCGGTGCGCGCCCCATCTTGCCGGTGAGAAACTCCGACCACGGTTCGTTCGGCGAGGCGTATAGCACATCGCCGGCGGGGCGGACTTGCAGGAGAACCGCCGTGAGTCGTGTCTTCACCGCCAGATCGAGCAACCGAATCAGCTCCGCCTGCTGCTGCGCCGTGGACAACCCCGGCTTTGACGGCCAGTCAATGTTGGCGACCGTGGCAACAAAGACCCCGCGAAATTCCTTACGCGCGACTGGTTTCGGAGTTTGAACTGGAGATTGTACCGGCGGACGCTCGGTCTGACACGAGGCGGACAACAGCACGGCCAAAAGCAGAATGCGTTTCACAAATCTTTATCCGTCACCGCGCCGAGCGAGGCGGACTGGACGGTGTGGGCGAACTTCGCGAGTACACCATGCCGGTAACGCGGCTTCGGTTGCTTCCAGGCTTTGCGCCGTGTGGCGAGTTCCTTGGCCGGGACGGCGAGCGTGAGTTGCCGGGCTTCGGCGTCGATGGTGATCGTGTCGCCGCTCTTCACCAAAGCCAGCGCACCACCGTTGTAGGCCTCGGGCGTGATGTGGCCGACGACGAAACCGTGCGTGCCGCCGGAGAAACGTCCGTCGGTGATCAGCGCGACGTCTTTGCCGAGGCCTTGGCCCATGATGGCGGAGGTCGGGCCGAGCATTTCGCGCATACCGGGACCGCCGCGCGGGCCTTCGTACCGGATGACGACGACGTCGCTCTTCACGATTTTGCGGGCGAGGATCGCCTGCATTGCCTTTTCCTCGGAGTCGAACACGCGGGCTCGGCCGGTGAACTTCAAGCCTTCCTTGCCGGTAATCTTCGCGACCGCGCCTTCGGCGGCGAGGTTGCCGCGAAGGATGACGAGATGACTGTCACGCTTGATGGGGTCATTGAGCGGGCGAATTATCGTCTGGCCGGCAGGATACGGCGTGATGCCGGCAAGGTCTTCGGCGACGGTCTTGCCGGTCACGGTCCGGCATTCGCCGTGGAGTAGACCGGCATCGAGTAGCGTTTTCATTAACGGACGGATGCCGCCGATGGCGATGAGTTCGCTCATCAGATGTTTGCCGCTCGGTTTCAAGTCGGCCAAGACCGGCACGCTTTTGCCGATGCGGGTGAAATCGTCGAGGGCGAGCTTCACGCCGGTCGCGTGAGCGATGGCGAGCAGGTGCAGAACGGCGTTCGTCGAACCGCCGAGCGCGATGACGACGGTGATGGCGTTCTCGAAAGCCTTCTTCGTCATGATGTC
Organism: Verrucomicrobiota bacterium; assembly: GCA_900299315.1. Taxonomy (GTDB): domain Bacteria; phylum Verrucomicrobiota; class Verrucomicrobiia; order Palsa-1439; family Palsa-1439; genus OMJI01. The sequence continues at coordinate 2,495 of OMJI01000187.1, forward strand.
GCGCGGCCGGAGATTTTGGTGGAGCAATTCAACGACGGCTGTGCCCGCGCGCCGACAATCGTCATGTTTCTCCGGTGAAACGGCGTTTTGCGCGGAGCTGTTCGGCAAACTCATGCCGAGAGCTTCAATAGCGCTGGCCATCGTGTTCGCGGTGTACATGCCGCCGCAGGATCCGGGGCCGGGAATGGCGCACGATTCGATGGCGTGAAGTTCCCGGTCATCAATCTTGCCGGTCGCGTGCGCGCCGACGGCTTCGAAAACGGAAACGATGTCGAGTTTGCGCGGCGAGCCTGTAATGCAGCCGGGCAGGATCGTGCCGCCGTAGACGAACACAGCGGGACGATTCAGTCGCGCCAGAGCGATGAGGCAGCCCGGCATGTTCTTGTCGCAACCGCCAAGCGCGACGAGGCCGTCCATACCTTCGCAGCCGGCAACGGTCTCGATGGAATCGGCGATGACTTCGCGCGAGACGAGCGAGTATTTCATGCCTTCCGTGCCCATCGAAATGCCGTCGGAAATGGTGATGGTGTTGAAGACAATCGCCTTCCCGCCCGCGTCGTTCGCGCCGCGCTCGGCTTCGCGGGCGAGCTGGTCGATGTGCATGTTGCAGGGCGTGACCATACTCCACGTGGACGCGATGCCGATGATGGGTTTGCTGAAATCCTCAGGCTTGAATCCGACCGGGTACAACATCGCCCGGCTCGGCGCGCGGTCGGGACCGTCGAGTACGATGCTGGAATGTTGGCGTAGTGTTGACTGGCTCATGCGATTTCTCCCAAACGGCCGCCGTCATGTCTGTGAGTTGCCCGCCTTCTTGGGGCGCAGCAACGAGATGACGACGGACGTAGCAATTACGAGCACAACAATCCCAAGCGACAACAGCGTGTCAATCTTATAAGCGGTGTGGCCGAGAATCATTTTCACGCCGACGAAGGCCAGCACAACGCCCAAGCCGATCTTGAGGTAGTGAAACTTGTCCATGATGCCCGCCAGCGCAAAGTATAACGATCGCAAGCCGAGCATGGCGAAGACGTTCGAGGTATAAACGATAAAACTGTCGCGGGTGACCGCGAAAATGGCGGGGATCGAGTCCACGGCGAAGATCAAGTCGGTGAACTCCACCACCATTAGCACCACGAACAGCGGCGTCGCCGCGCGCCGGCCGTTTTCGAACACGAAAAACTGGTCCTGCCGATAATCCGCGGTCACCGGCATCAGCCGTTTCAACCAACGCACGACCGGGTTGCGCTCGGGATGGACTTCCTCCGCGTGTTTCACCACCATCTTGATGCCGGTGAGGATCAGGAACCCGCCGAACAGGTAGATGATCCAAGCGAACTTCGCGATCAACGTCGCGCCGACCGCGATCATCACCGCCCGCATGGCCAGTGCGCCGAGCACGCCCCAGAACAGCACCTTGTGCTGGTATTGCGCCGGCACCGCGAAATAAGAAAACGTCAGTGCGAAGACAAACACGTTGTCCACGCTCAACGATTTCTCGATCAGGTAGCCGGTCAGGAACTCCAGCGCCTTCGTTGCCCCGGCGAAGTACCAGATCCCGGCATTGAACGCCAATGCCAGCCCCACCCACACCGTCGACCACATCAGTGCCTCGCGCAACGACACCACGTGCGCCTGGCGATGAAACACGCCAAGGTCCAGCGCCAGCATCGCCAGCACGAACACGTTAAACCCGACCCAGAGCCAGAGTTCACTCATGCGCGATGCCTTTGACGGGACATCCGGCCACACACACCAGCTACCGCCTGCAAGTGGGAGCGGCTGCGCTGCCGGGTCCGATTAGCCCGATCGCGGACCTTGCCTTCCAATTGACGGAGCGACTTCAACACCGCCGCCGGCAATGTCTGGTCCATGCCCTCCGCCAACACATCCGGCCCCGGCGTCACAATATGAATCCCGACCCGGTACGGCGGCGCGCCATCCCAGCGGCGTTCAAACACCACCCGCGCCTCGTCGATCTGTAGCCGGTCGGCCAGCGCAAACAGCCGCTGCTCGACCAACCGGTCCTGTTCATCCACCGACTTCACGTGCTTATGCGCAATCACGATCTGCATGGTTCCGATTCCTTTCTTCTGGGACGCGCTCTGTCGCGTCCGTTTCCGTTTTCCTGTCGTTGGTAGGGACGGACCGCCGGGCCGTCCGCTGCCGTTTCTCCCGCTCGGCGCGCCCGGACAGCCGAGTCCGACGAGACGCCGCTGTCGTATGCGGCAATCGCGCCCTACCTTCACTCCCGGCTCCGCCCGCCCACCAACAGCGGCAACAGATGCCACAGCAAATACGCCAGCGACGTCACGAACGCTGCCACATACGTCAGCGCCGCCGCGTTGAGCACCTTCTCGACGCCCTCGCGTTCATCGTGCGAGTTGATCATGTTCATCCGCAACAACACCGCCTTCGCCCGTCGCGACGCATCGAACTCCACCGGCAACGTCACCAGGTTGAACAACATGATCACGCCCCAGCAAGCCGCCATGATCGTCGCGCCCACCAACGGCTGGATCAACCCGGTAAAGATCCCCAGCACCGGCAACCACATCACGATCTGGCTCGCGAACGTCGTCGCCCCCACCGCCGCCATCCGCCATTGCAACGGCGCATACGCCTGCGCGTGCTGCAACGCGTGCCCGCACTCATGCGCCGCGACTCCGAGCGCCGCCGGCGACGAGCCGTGATAGTTGCCCCGGCTCAACACCAACCGTTTCTTCATCGGGTCGTAATGATCCCCCAACATCTCGTCATGCTCGACGATCTCTACATCGCGAATCCCGGCCGCACGCATAATCCGGTCAGCTGCCTGAGCCCCGGTCAGCCCCGAGCGCACCGGCAACTCGCTATACCGGCGATACACCGACTTCACCCGCGCCGCCGCCCACAGCGACAACGCCATTGTTCCGATTGCGATGATCCA
>OMJI01000188.1 GCA_900299315.1 Verrucomicrobiota bacterium
GACGATCTGCTGGAGCTCCGCCACGACTTGGGGTTCCTTGTAAGGCCGAGTGGAGCCGGCCGGCAGTTGGCCGACTGCGTACTCCTGCAACGTGTACTTGTCGCCACGACGAGCCACCACGGCGGCCTTGATCTGGCTGTTGCCGAGGTCGATCCCCAGCGCCACGTCCCGCTTCGGTTGTTTGTTGCGTCGGAAAATCATATCGTCAATTCCTAGGAATGTAATTAGCACTCACCGTGCCGTGCCGGGCTAGTAAGCACCCCAGTCCACACTGATCCCGGTCAGCGCCGCCTTCGTGGTGTCCGAAATCCGCACCTGATTGGTGCCCACGGTCCCGATCTGAAAGGGATTTCCCAACGAATCAGTCGTCGGCACGTTGCCGGACTTGGAGTAGGTGGCCACCTCGGTGAGGTCAATGGTCGAGCCATCCGGCTTGTTCTTCTCCACCGCCCAAGCATCAATGGCTGCATCGATGGTCCGCGCATCGTTCACGATGCGCTTGGCCTGGGATTGTTTGCGAACCTTGATGAAACTCGGCATCGCGAGCGCCGCCAGCAACCCGATGATGGCGACGATGATCATTACTTCGAGCAGCGTAAAACCGGCACGTCTTGCGCATCTCATGGGACGACCTCCTTTCTGCTAAGCCCCTGTTCCCGGTTTCGTGCCTCTATGAAAAAGGCGGGCGGGATCGCCACCCGCCTGAATCACAAGCGCTCATCGCGCGAGGAATCGGGTCTTAGTACGTGCCCCAGTCGATGCCGACGCCAGTCAACGCCGTCTTAGTGGAAGCGGCGATCGAGATCTGGTTCGTGCCGACGGTGCCGACGGTGTAGTTGTTGCCGAGCAGGTCGGTGGTCTTCCAGCTGGCCTTCAGGTAGGTCGCGGCGCCGGTCGTGTTGACGGTCGCGCCGTCGCTCTGGCCGGTTTCCAACGCCCACTGGTCGATCGCGGCGTCCATCTGGCGGACGTCGTTGAGAATGCGGCGACCCTGCGATTGCTTGCGGGCTTTGACGAAGCCCGGAACGGCGAGAGCAGCCAGCAACCCGATGATGGCAACCACGATCATGATTTCCACGAGGGTGAAGGCGGCTCGGCTTTGACGAATCTTGCTGATCATTTTCTTACTCCCCTTTCTGGTTATGACGTTATTTATTTTCGGGTCAATTGACCCAGACGCAGATCTAGCAGCACCGATGCCAGCGACCCTCGCGCTGGAGAAAAGTCGGCACCAATCTCTCGAAGTCGCGAATTTGTGATTCACCCATGCACAATTGCGTGCGCGCGCACATTTCAGCACAGCTTCAAAAAGGGAGCACGGTTCTGGAAGGCACACATCTCAAGATAACTCAGTCGCACTGCGATGGCACCATCACTGCTCAAAAGTGCGAAACATGCGACTCACGCCCCTGCGCGCCGTCCTGCTGATTGCCCTGTTCACGCTGCTGGCCTACGCCAACAGCCTGCGCAACGGTTTTGTCTGGGACGATGAAACACTCGTCCGCGAAAACTCCTTCATCCGCAACAGTACTTACATCTCCGCCGCCTTCACCACCGACCTCGTCCACAACTCGCACGGCGGCACCGCCTACTACCGGCCGCTCCAGACCATTACGTATATGGTCGACTACTTCTACTGGGGCCTGAACCCGGTCGGCTACCACCTCACCAATCTCCTCCTCCATCTCCTCTGCGCCATCCTCGTCTGGCTCACGATCCGGCAATTCACCGACAACCCCATCACCGCCCTCGTCGTCGCGCTCATCTTTGCCGTCAACCCCATCAACACCAGCGCCATCACCTACGTCGCCGGTCGCGCCGACTCACTCGCCTTGGCCGGCATGCTCGGCGCATTCCTCTTCTACCGGCACTACCGTGAACAACCCGACCGGTCGCGCTGGTTCTTTGTCGCCGCCCTCCTCTGCTACACAGGTGCCTTGTTCAGTCGCGAAAGCGCCATGCTCTTCCCGGCCTTGCTCCTCTTCGTTACCGGCCGTCCGTTCGGCCGTGCCTTCCGCAACGCCCTGCCCTTCGCCGTCCTCCTCTTCGCCTTCATCGCCTGGCGATTCGCCGTGATTCAACTCGTCGACAAGCCCCTCACTGCCCCGTGGCACATCCCGGCTTCGCTCCGAGTGGAAATCTTCTTCCGCAGCATCGCCACCTACTTCGGACTGCTCCTCTGGCCGGTGCATCTGCAAATGGATCGCCAAGTCGCCCACGCCTCCCACTGGCTCACCGCAGCCGGGGCCGTCTGCATCGTTACCGGCCTCATCGCCTACTGGCGCGGCAACCGAAACGTCAGGCTCGGCCTCGGCTGGTTCGCCATCGCGCTACTGCCCATGACCGGCACCCTCAACCTCGTCGCCACCGTCGCCGAACACTGGCTCTACGTCCCGATGATCGGTTTCTACTTCGCTCTCGCGAGCATCATCCCTTGGCGCAAGCTCACCGGCGCCGCCGCCCTCCTCGTCCTCCTCGCCATGACCGCCCGGACCATCGACCGCAACGGCGACTGGGCCAACGGCTCCGTCTTCTTCGCCCGCCAAACCCAGTCCGCCCGGGGCAGCGAGCGTGCCTTTACCAACCTCGGCCACACGCTCATCACTGCCGGCAACACGGACGACGGCCTGAAAGCTCTCCGGCGCGCTGAAGAACTCGATCCCCGCAGCGCCACCGCCAAGTACAACCTCGCGGTCGTCCACCTCAAACGCGGCGAGAACGAACTCGCCCGCCAGAAACTTACCGAGTGCGCCGCGCTCGATCCGACCGACGCGACTATCTGGGAACTCGTCGCCCAAATCCACGAAGGCCAAGGCCATCACGCCCTCGCCCTCCGCTACTACCGGCAAGCCATCTCCTGCACCCGCGACGTCGCCACGCGTCTCCGCTGCGCCCGCTTCCTCATCCGCCACAGCCATGCCAAGGAAGCCCTCGCCCTGCTCGACGAATGCGCGTACCTCGAACCCGGCAACGCCGCCGTCTACCGGCTTCTCTCTGAGATTCTCCACGACATCGGTCAAACCACCCAGGCCACCGCCGCCCTCGACTTGGCTTCCTCGCTCGACCGGCATTCCTGACGCCCACAATTACCGGACGTCGCGACGCGCCCGCCAGCGCACGACGCGCGCGGTCACGTAAAGCACAGCCGCCAGCGCCAGTGTCGTCATTACCGGATTGAACCGCTGTCCCAGCGAATCCAAGCCGAGGCTGACGCACGACCCGTACACGATCACCAGATGAACCGTGTACGACCAAAGCGACAACTGCCCAAATTCCAGAATCCATTTCGTCCCCCGCACCGGCTGCCCCAGCCAGCAACACCCGGCCAGCGCCACCAGCACCCAGCCGAGGCGCGAGAAGACAAACGGCGCGTCATACGCCAACGAACCGTTCATGAAACGCGCCGCCACCACGAACATTACCCCGGCCAGCAGCGAGCGGCGCCAGGGATGTTCGTCGCGAAAGATGACCGGACCGAGCCACACGCCGATGCCAATGAAGCCGGCCCACGGCACGAGCGGAAACAAACCAACGCCGGTCGGCCATAGATAATTGAGCAGGAACTTTGGCCACGCCAACTGCCGGGCCCACGAGTCGACCGGCGTCGCGCCGACCGCCGCCGCGATTCCGAGGACAAGGCAAGCCCACCGGTGGATTAACGGCTGGCGGGCTACCGGCACGAGCAACAGCACGAGCGCGAGTGAGCCGGCCACGCACTGGAGGATGTCCATCTTCGTCCAGAGCGACACGAGGTGCGGACCGCGTTCGCCGAAGAATTGCCAGAGCAGCGGCGTCGGCAGGTGTAGCAGGTACGCGACGAGAAAGATTTGGCCCACCCGCCGCCAGAGCTTGCCGGTGCCTTGGTCCCACCGGCGTTCGAGGTTCAACCCCATCACCATGCCGCTGACGAGAAGGAATGCCGGTGCTACCAGCCCGTTGAGCCAGTTGAGTCCGGCGAACCACCACGCATCCCGGTAGGCGGGCGCGAGGAGTGCGTTGAAGACGTGGCACTCCACCATCACCAGCACGGCCACCCCGCGCAACCAATCCGGCGCCAAGATGCGCGGGGTTTTGCTCACTGCACGATCTCGGTGCCGATTCCTTTGTCGGTGAAGATCTCGAGCAGGACGCTGTGGGGCACGCGACCGTCAACAAAGTGGACGCGCCGCACGCCGGAGCGGACGGCGTCGACGGCGCTGTCGACTTTCGGGATCATACCCTTGTCGATCACGCCCTGCTGTTTGAGGGCAACGACGTCCTTGATTTGCAGGCTGGAAATCAGCGACGCCGCGTCCTTCGGGTCCCGGAGCAACCCCGGTACGTCGCTCATGAAAACCAACCGGCGCGCGCCGACGGCCATCGCGAGTTTGGCTGCGGCGACGTCGGCGTTGATGTTGTAGGCGTGGCCGTCCGCGCCCAAGCCGATGGGGCTGATGACCGGGGTGACCTGCGCGTAGAGACATTTCCGGACTTTCTCGATCTCGACTTCCGTCACTTCACCAACATAGCCGAGGTTGGGATCGAGCTGCCGGCAGCGAAACACGTCCTTACCGGAGAACCCCCGCGCCTTGCCGCCGAGCTTCTGGATCATCTCGACGATCTCGCGGTTGATGACGTTGGCGAGGACTTCCTCGACGCATTGCATCGTCTCCTCGTCCGTCACGCGCATGCCGTTGACGAACTTGGCCTGGATACCGGCCTTCTCCATCGCCTTCGTGATGGCCTTGCCGCCCCCGTGGACGACAATCGGGTTGATCCCGCACGCTTCGAGGAACACCACATCCGACGCCACCCCCGACCGGACCTTCGGATCCGGCGAGTCCATGAAACTCCCGCCGTACTTCACCACGAAAATCGAACTGCGAAACCGCTGGATGTACGGCAACGCTTCCAGCAGAACTTCCGCCTTGGCGATGAGGTCATTCACCTTTGTTCAGCTCCACGTATTTCTCGGTGAGGTCGCAAGTGTAGAGGGTGCAGCGGCCGGAGCCGAGGCGCAGGTTGATGTCGATGGTGAAATCGGGGTTGCCGACGACGGCGCGCAGTTTGAGCATCGGCGTCTTGGTAGGCCGACCACCCCGGACGGCCAGCAGGCCGTCGTAGGCGATGTCGATCTTGTCAGCGACGACGTGCGCCCGAGAGTAGCCGAGCGAATCCATGATCCGGCCCCAGTTCGGGTCGCCGCCGCACCAACTGGTTTTCACCAGCACCGAGTTGCCGACCGACCGGGCGGCGATCTCGGCATCGCGATCGTTGCGCGCGCCGGTGACGTTGACGGTGACGAACTTGGTCACACCTTCGCCGTCGCGGACGATCATCTTGGCCAGTTCGAGGCAGACGAAGTTGAGTGCTTCCTGGAACTTCGCCGGCGGCGCCTTGCCAGCCAACCCGTTCGCGAGCGCGATGACGGTGTCGTTGGTGCTCATGTCGCCGTCGACGCTGATTCGGTTGAAGGATTGGTTGACAGCGATCTTCAACGCCTTTTGCAGGGCGGCACGTGAAATGGCGACGTCGGTGGTGACGAAGCTGAGCATTGTCGCCATGTTCGGCTGGATCATCCCGGCGCCCTTGGCGATCCCGCCGACGTGGAACACCCGCCCGCCGTGATGAAACGCCACCGCCACTTCCTTCGGGAACGTGTCGGATGTCATGATTGCTTCAGCCGCCGAATGACTACCGCGCGGCTGCAGCGCGCCAAGCAGTTTCTTGATACCGGCCTGCACCTTCACGATGGGCAACTTCACGCCGATGCGGCCGGTCGAGCAGACAAAAACCTGTTGCGACGGGCACCCAATCCGGCGCGCCACCGCCTCCGTCATCGCGAGCGCATGAAACATCCCGTCGTCACCGGTGCAAGCGTTGGCGTTGCCGCTGTTGGCGATGATCGCCCGGCCCGCGCCGCCGCGCGCGTGTTGTTGCGAGACGTGGACCGGCGCGGCTTTCACTTTGTTGGTGGTGAAGACGGCCGCTGCCGTGGCCGGTACGTCGGAGACGATGAGTGCCATGTCCTTGCGCCCGCTCGGCTTGATGCCGGCAGAGATGCCAGCCGCGCGAAAACCGCGCGGGGCGGTGATGGAACCTTTGATTCTAGAGAAGGCCGGTTGTTTCTTCATAGCCACAGACCAGGTTGAAACACTGCACCGCCTGACCGGCGGCGCCTTTGGTTAAGTTGTCGATCGCGCTGACCACCACGAGCCGGTTGGTCCGCTTGTCGAAGCGCGCACTGATGTCGCAGAAGTTGGTGAACTCGACGTTCTTGGTGTCCGGCAGCGAATCCGTCACGCGCACAAAGCGCTCGTGCCGGTAGAACTCCCGGTAGAGCGGCAACGGATCCGGCACGGCGGCGTCCACGTAGATGGTGCTGACGATGCCGCGATTGAGCGGGACGAGATGCGGCGTGAAGCTGATCGTCTGGCCGAGTTGCTCCTCGATTTCGCTGAGATGCCGGTGCTTCGGGATGCCGTAGGCCCGGGCGCTCTCGTTGACCTCGGGGAAGATGTATTCCTCAGAAACTTTCCGCCCGGCTCCGCTGACGCCGCTCATGCTGCTGACGATGACGCTCTTTGCCTGCTGCAAGACCGGCAGCGTGCCGAGGATGATGCTCGTCGGGTAACAGCCCGGGCAGGCCACGAGTTGGGCTTTCTTGATGTCCGCCCGGTACCGTTCCGGCAAGCCGTAGACCGCCTGTTTCAGCAAGTCCGGCGCGGGATGGTCGTGCTCGTAAAATTCTTTGTAGGTCGCCGGTGACTTGAGCCGGAAATCCGCCGAGAGATCGAGCACCTTCTTGCCCTTGGCGAGCAAGGCCACCGCGTATTCCGCTGCCACGCCGTGCGGCAGCGCGAGGAAAACGACATCCCCGCCCACGGTGTCCGGTGAGGATTCGACAAACTTCGCGTCGGTCAGTCCCCGGAATTTCGGGAACACATCCGCCACGGCCTTGCCGGAGTATTGCCGGGAGGTGTAGCAGACGATCTCCGCGCCGGGATGACGCAGGAGCAACCGGATGAGTTCCTGTCCCGAGTACCCGCTGGCGCCCACGATTCCAATCTTGGTCTTGTTCATGTCTGGAAAAGCAACGAGCCTCGGATTTATGCAACCCGAGGCTCGTGCAAGCAAGGTGAAACAATAATCAGCGCTTCGAGAACTGGAACCGCTTGCGCGCGCCGGGCTGGCCGTACTTCTTGCGCTCTTTCATGCGCGAATCGCGCGTGAGCAAACCCTTGGAACGCAGCGCGGCCTTGGTCTCCGGGGCGGCTTTCAGCAACGCCCGGGCAATGCCTTGCCGAATCGCGCCCGCTTGTCCCGCCGGGCCGCCGCCGGTGACGTTGACCGCCACGTCGAATTTCTTCGAGGTCTCGGTCGCCTCGAGAGGCAACAGGACTTGGGCGCGCATGCTGGGAACGGTGACGTACTCGTCCCACTGGCGGTCGTTGATGAAAATCTTGCCGGTGCCGGGAACCAGTTTGACGCGAGCGGTGCTGGTCTTGCGGCGTCCGACGGCGGTGTATTGGATAGCTGCTGCTTTGGCCATGATGCTCCTTAGATCGCGACGGCTTCCGGCTTCTGGGCGACGTGGGGATGTTTGTCACCCTTGTAGACTTTCAACTTGGTGATGACCTGCCGGCCGAGTCGGTTGTGGGGGATCATCCCGCGGACGGCCAACTCGATCAACTTCCCGGGATTGCGCCCGGCGCGGATCTGCTTCGCGGATTCGATCTTCTCCGTGCCGATGTAGCCGGTGACCCGCATGTACTTCTTGCCGGTCTCCTTCTTGCCCGTCAGGACAACCTTGTCGGCGTTGACGACGACCACAAAGTCGCCAGTGTCCACGTGTTTGGTGAAAGTGGGTTTATCCTTGCCGCGCAAGAGATTGGCGGCCTTGACCGCTACCTTGCCCAGCACCTTGCCGTTGGCGTCGATGACGAACCAACGCGGTTTCTGCTCTTCTTTTTTCGCGAAAAACGTACTCATAACTCCTTCAGTTTCTGAACTCGTGAGAGCGCGGAAAGTATCGGACGACTCCCGGTAAGTCAACGATGAAAATCGCCCTCCTCCTTCCCGAGCGGACGTCACGGAATGATCAGGCGCACGGCACCGGCGGCGGCGAGGAGCCAGACGAGCGTGGTGAAAGTTTTTTCCGGGATGCGCGGCAGCAGCCACCGGCCGATTAGGGCACCGGCCACCACGGCGGGAGCGAGCCAGAGATTGAACTGGAGCGAGCCGGTCGTGGTCATGCCCCGGTACCAGTAGATCGGGATCTTGCTGACGTTCACGATCAGGAAAAACCACGAGAACGTGCCGATGAAGGCGTTCTTGTCGAGGCCGCGCGCGAGGAAGTAGATGGTCATGATCGGCCCCGCGACGTTGCCCATCGTGGTGCCAAAGCCGCCGAGAAAACCCATCACGATGATGAATGCCGGATGATGCGGCACGTCGTGCCAGCCGGCGCGTTGGCGCACGAAGTCGAGAATCAACAGGCTCAGCACCAGCCAGCCGAGGATCGGTTTCATCTGCGCGTTGTCCACGCGACCGAGCAACCACGCGGCGACGACCATCCCGGCCAGAACAGACGGGAACAGATTCCAGAGCTTGTTCCATTGCGCGTGCCGCCGGTAGAACGCGACTGCAAAGATGTCGCCGACAATTAACAGCGGTGTCAGCGCGCCGACCGATTCCTTGGCCGGCAGGATCATCGCCATCAAGGGAACGACGAGAATCCCCGTCCCTGGCACTCCGCACTTCGAGAAGCCGACGAGGAAGGCACCGAGCAAGCCGAGGACAATCTGGAAAGCTGTCATGCTGTCAACGCCAAGAACAGCGCGTGCGTTCCCTTCTTCCCGTGACCCAGTTCCACCGTGCGCCGGTAAAGGTCGTGCGCCAATTCAAGGCCGGGCAGGTGCAAGCCCATCCGCCGGCACTCCTCCAACGCGATGCCGAGGTCTTTCAGGAAATGCTCCACGTAGAAACCAGGATCGAAATTACCGGCCAAGATGCGCGGCGCGAGGTTCTCCAGCGTCCAACACCCTGCCGCGCCCGGTCGGATGGAACGCAACATCGTCTCCAAATCCAAACCGGCCGCCTTCCCATAGATCAGCGCCTCGCAGACCCCAATCATCGTCCCGGCAATCACGATCTGATTCGCGAGCTTCGTATGCTGCCCCGCCCCTGCCGGCCCTTGATACACGATGGTCTTGCCGAGACACTCCAGCAACGGCAGCACCCGCTCGAACGCCGCCCGGTCGCCCCCGACCATGATCGAAAGCGTCGCATTCCGCGCGCCGACATCCCCGCCCGACACCGGCGCGTCCAACGCCGTCACCCGCCCGGCAATCTCCTTCGCCAACGGCGGTGACGTCGTCGTCATATCCACACAGATTTTCCCAGCACTCCCCCCCTCCACCACTCCACTCCGTCCGAGATAAACCTCCCGCACATCCTGCGGAAACCCGACCATCGTGAACACCACCTCACTCGCCTCCGCCACTGCGCGCGGCGACTCCGCCCAGACCGCACCCCGGTCGAGAAGCGATTGTGCCTTTGATTTCGTCCGCGAGAAAACCGTGACGCGATGCCCGGCCGTCAACAAATGCCCCGCCATCGAAACACCCATCACCCCGGTCCCAATCCAGCCGATGTTCATTTCCGATCCTTCCCCACTTTATACGTCACAGCGCCGAGCCGGGAAAGCAGGCGGACGGGGAGGAAGAAGGCTTGCTGGACGTTGGAGTAGACGTTGGTGCCCATGTAACGGAGGGCGGCGCGGGTGGTCGTCGCCTTCGAGTCGCGGAAGCCGAGCAGCCAGCCGAGCGCGAGGATCCGGAAGATACCGGACAGACCGAACAGGACCCGGTGATACGTCCATTCGATCCCAAGCCATTCGGGCCGCGCGTTCTGCCACGTCTGCGCCACGACGCCGCCGAACAATCCGCTCAACGCCCCGGCCAGCGCGACGGTCATGCTGCCGACGGCCACGTAGCCGCTGGCTTGGTTGCGGGATGTCTCGGATTCGCGGAGGCTGAGCATGACGTTGAAATTCGACAGCTCCACACCGGGCCACATCATGTTGGCGACGATCACACCGGCGTACCACCAACCGATGGACGACGCGGTCATGAACACCCACCACCAACTCCCGCCCACCAACACCAGCCCGGCCACCAACAGCACCGGCTTGCGTCCGACTCGATCAATCACCCGTCCCCAAAACGGACTTACCACTGCCAGCGTCAGCAGCGGCCACACGACCAGCAACGCATTCGCGCCCACGTTATCCAGCCGGAGCTCCTCGAAGGCGTACAGCCAGTAGAACTGCGCCAAAAATCCTGTCCCAAAGGTCAGCGTGGCGGTGAAGCCGAGGAACCGCCGGAAGTTTCCGTCCGCCAGCGGCGCGCGCAACAAGCCGAGCACGCTCACCGATTCGTCCGGCGACCGTTTCACCGCGGCGCGGACCGGCAGGAAAAACAAAAAGTCCACAATCCCCATCACCGCCGCCACGGCAAGCGCTACGCAAATCGTTTTGAGCAATACGTCATCCCCGGCCGCGGTGGCCCGGTCGAGGACGAAGCCGGTCAGCAGCGTCGTTCCCAAACCGACCAACTGACCGAGTTGGGTGCGGCGCGAGAAGTACCGGCCGCGAATCCGGGCGGGCACGAGGTCGCCCATCCAGCCCACCCACGCCGGTACGATCATCTGCCCGGCCACCCACGACACCGCCATCGTCGCGAGGAACCCCGGCCACCGCCATTGGGCCGGCAGCACCCAGGGCAGCACGGCGATCACAAACCACAACGTCCGATGGACGATGCCGAGCGTGATGAACCATTTCTTCCGGTGACCGTACCGTTCGAGAAAGAGGCTGGCGGGCAATTGAAAGAGCGACCCCGCAAACGGCAGCGCCGCGAGCAGCCCGTAGCCATACGGCGGCAAGTCGACGAGTTTGGAATACCGGGTCAGCACCGCGCCCGTCGTGATGTACAGCCAGACCGCGCCCGCCACCCACGCCAGTTTCACTAGCATGAGCGAGCGGCGGAACGAGGCATCCTCCTTGTTCAATTGCACGGGCGGGTTTTACAGGCGAAGCCCGGTAATCGCAACCTCCACCGCACGGATGTATTCTCCACCACCCGTTTGTAGTAGCGCAATTCATTGCGCTCCTCCTGCCGCGCGATGAATCGCGCGACTACGAACCAGCCGGGGCTTTGCCTTTCGGGTGCCGCTGCTATACTCCCGCGCCATGTTGAACAAGTTGGAGCGGCGGTTTGGCCATTGGGCGATCCCGAATTTGACAGCGATCCTGGGTCTTGGCGGGGATAATGTAGTCGACACCGACGCCAATCCCGCGTGTTGCCGGTGCAGCAGGGCAGCCGTGTGGTCGAGGCGCCGTGGGACTA
>OMJI01000189.1 GCA_900299315.1 Verrucomicrobiota bacterium
CGCGCCACCGACCGTCACCGTGCCGCTGCCGCCGTTGCCCACCGTCCAGCCACCGGTCGAGAAGATTTGCGCCGTGCCGCCGAGCGTCAGTGAACCGGTCCCGCCGCTCGCGCCGCCAAGGGTCAGGCCGCTGAGATTCGTCAACGTACCGCCGGTGACCGACATCGTGGCCGCGCACTGGGAGCCACTGGCCAGAGTGATGTTTTGGCCGCCGTTGTCCCAGGTCCCGCCCGTCATTGTCACCGTGCCCGTGGCGTAGGCCACGCCGCTCGCGACCGTCAAGCCTTTCAGCCAGACAGCAGCGGTGCCGCCAACCGTAAACGTTCCGGCGCTGCCGTTGTTGGCGCCGCCGATCGTGATCGAGGCATTCGTCAGTGTTCCCCCGGTGATCTGGTAGGTGCCTTGCCCGCCGGAGGCAGCGCCCAGAGTAATCGCACCACTGTTCCAGGTGCCGCCCGTTTGCAGCAGCGTGCCCACCGCGCCGGAATCTAACCCGAACTGTGCCGCGCCCGCTTGCAGCAACGTCGAGCTGCCGCTGAGGGTAAAATTGCCGACACTATTCGGGCCATAGCCAATCCTAAGGATTGACACATTGGTCAGCACGCCGCCGCTCAACTGGTAGGTGCCGGCATCCCGGGTGCGCACGGCGAGGTACAAGAAGTTGTTGTTGACGTTGACACTGCTGCCGCTGGTCTGGACCACCGTGCCGGTGCCGCTCCAGCCGGCCGCGAAGGTGCCGTTGACTGAAAGGCTGCCCTGCAAATTGAGCGTCCCCGTGTTGGCGGTGGTCGGGCCAGCTAGGCCAATGCCGCCGACGATCAGTTGTTTCGTGGCGCCACTGCTGCCGGCGTCCAACGTCGCGGTGGCGGGAGTGACGTACGGACTGCCATAGCCGATGTAGGTGTCGGTCCCTGCGTTCGGCACCCCTCCGGCCCAGTTGCCGGCGTTGGTCCAGAGCCCGGAGCTCGTGTTGAAATAGCTCTGCCCCCATGCCGTAACGGCGAGCAGGCACAAGCCGGCGCTGACGATGGTGGTGGTGGTTTTCATGATTGCGCTCCTGGGCCACCGCGGTGACCGCGGCGGGGTGACGCTGCCGATTCCGTCCGCTTGCATAATCTCGTTGCCTGGCCACCGACGAGCGGCCGAGATCCTTCCCTCCGCTCAGGATGAACAGTGGCTCCGATGCGCGTGAAGCTAGCTGATCCGGCCGTTACGGTAAATGCAGTTTCCTGTTTATTTTTTGCATTATCATGACATAATGACGAGCGATGCAGATCGAGTGGGAACGGTACCGGGTCTGTCCGGGGTTCATCGGCGCGGCGCACTGGCCTGCGGGCGTGCGGGCCGCCCCCGGCTGGGCGGCCGATCCGCACACGCCCGACAACAACCTGGTCCTGATCCGGGGCGGCCGGGGCCGGTTCCGCGGCAAGGAACGGGAGTGGCGCCCGCTGCGGCCCGGGGTGTTTGTCTGGCTCCAGCCCGGGTGGGCGTACGACATCGAACAGGATCCCGCGCATCCGCTCGAACACTACTTCGCTCATTTCGAACTGCGCGATGCGGCGGGCCGGCGGCGGCCGTGGTCGGCGCCCTGGCCGCCGGAGTGGAGCGCGCCGGTCGAACGCGAATTTCTCGAGTCGGCGTTCCGGTACGCGGTGCACGTCTGCCACGTCTGGCAACCCACCTCCCACAGCGAGCCGCGGACGCCTTCGGAGACGGCGCGGACCGCGGCGGCATTGCAGGCGATCCTGATGGAAATCGATGCGGCCACCGATCCCGCCATGCCCGCGGCGACGCCGGTGCCCACGCCGCACGCGGGGAAGATCCGTGATGTCGCGATGCGGATCGCGGCGGCACCGCAGGAGACCTATTACCTGGCCGACCTGGCGCGGACGAGCGGCCTGAGCGTCGGCGCGTTCTGCCGGCTGTTCCGGCAGATGATCGGGGAGACGCCGCAGCAGTTCGTGCTCGGCGCCCGGCTCCAGCGGGCGCAGCAACTGTTGCGCGACACCGCCGACCCCGTCGGTAAAGTAGCCGAGGCGGTCGGCTACGAGAAAATCTATTTCTTCAGCCGCCAGTTCAAACAGTTCACCGGCCAAAGCCCGCTGGCGTACCGCCGGACGCAGCAATCGCCCCCGGCACGGCGCGCGCCAGCCCGCCGCGGATAGCGTACGACTCGATGAAGATCGCCGGGTTGATGAAGACGCCGCACGGATCAAACAGATCGTGCCGCAACCACCAGTCGGTGATCGTGTCGCAGAGTGAGTGGGTCGGGTCCATGAGAACTGCTCATCCCAGGCCGATAACGGCGTCAGGCATTGCCACAAAAGGCGTAGTGCGGAGGAGCCGCAACCAAAGGGTGAAACAGGCATCTTGCCTGTTGCGCCGCCACAGGCTGGAAGCCTGTGTCACCCTCCGAGCAAAATCGTCGCGGGAGAACAACATTCCGCAAGCAAGGAATGCAAAGAGGCACATAGAAGAAATGCATTCGGTGGCATTATCGTGCCTTTTCGCGCTTCTTCGTGGCCATACTGAGTCGTTACGATCCATGATTGATCCCGCGATTACTGTTTGGCTTTTTGGGCGGACGACACGTGCCGTCGGCGCGTACTTCATCGGGTGCGGTGGTATGTGCCGGCCTGGTTTACCCGCGTGACGAGGTCGGCGGTCTTGACCCAGGCGCCGTGACCGACAACGCGCACCGTCCCACGCCGTGAGGCGGGTCTTGGTGTCTTCCCAGTCAGGTTTGCACTTGAGGCTCATGCGCATTCTCCTGCTTCAACCCCGTCCATTCCCGCGATAATGACGGAAGCCTTCGATCAGTGTCTTGATGTTTTCGAGCGGCACGCCGGGGGCGACGGAACTCGAGCAGCCAAGCATCAGGCCGACCTTCGGCCCCTTCTCCACCAGCCAGTCCATCTGGCGCCGCACATCTGCCGGCTTGCCGAGCGGTAGCGTGGTGGTCACGGAAACGCCGGCGATGATGAAGAGGTCGCCGCCGTCGCGGGTCTTCATCCGGCAGATCCGCTCGTAGTCCATGCCGTCCTCATACTGGAACCCCTGGAATCCGCCGATGCCGCACTCCAGCAACCGCGGGACCATGTCCATCAGGTTGCCGTCGCAATGCCAGATCAGGCGGATGCCGGCGTCGAGCAGTGGCTGGATCGACCGCGCAAAATGCGGGAACCAGAGTTTGTCGAGCGTCCGCACATCCACCAGCGTGCCGCGCGAATCGGCCATGTCATGGTCGAGCCGGATCAGCCGGGGCAGGCCGCCTTCGAGGATCGCGCGGGCGGCGAGCCGGTGGAACACCACCGACGCGTCGGCATGAATCTTGAACCCGCGCTCGATCACCTCGGGATAGAGGATGTAGGCCATGAAATAGTTCTCATACCCGTACAGCCAGTACTGAAACCCGGGGAACGAGAAAAACCCGCCGTACGGTCCCTTCAGCATGTTCGGGCCGAACAACCGCTGCACCTCGACCTCGCCCGCGATCAGCTTGCGGACATGCTCGTCGCCATGGGCTTCGAGGTCGCGCCGCCACTTGTCCCATTGCGGGTACAGGACCTTCTCCATGTGCTCGACCACCGCCTCCGGCGAATCGATCCGGATCCCGTCGCGAACGATTTCCTCGGCGCCGGTGGTCGCGCTCTTCTGGGCATCGGCGGTGTACCCCTGGTCTTTCATGCTCAGCGGGTTCTCGGGAATCCACTGGTCGAGGAAACAGACGCCCGACTTGAGCATGAACTCGCGGTAGACACGGACGGGTTCTTTCGGGTAACTGCCCGGCGGGTTGCCGGAGAGCGTCTCGAGTTGCGACCATTGCATCGTCTGGAACAGCCACGTGGGGATCCCGCGGGTCGGGCGCATCGCCAGGGTGTCCCACGCCAGTTGGGCGTTCTCCTCCCAGCGGTCAGTCCATTCCTGGAAACCAATCGTATGATGCATGGGTCATTCTCCTTGATAGCCCTGCCGCTTCCAGAGCGCCCGCGCCCGGGCCAGCGCTTTAGCCGGCGGTTGGACCAGGCCGCGGATGCTCGGCGGCGGCTGGTGCGGTGCCAGCCCGGCGTGTGCCGGGAACGGCGACCAGTGGTCGTTCTCGAACTTTCGGCGTTCGTTCTCCTTGCGGAAATCGGGCACGGCGAACGGCGCGCCATTCTCGAGCGCGCTTTTCCAAGCCAGGATGCCGACGCTGCTCATGGCCACGCCCCGGTACACGTCGAGGTACGGCGGGTTGCCCGTGCGGATGGCGTTGGCAAACTCGAAGTTGGTCCAGAAATCGCCGCCGCCGTGGCCCGCCCGGTTCGCCAGGTCCGCGTGCTCGGGCCAGTCGGGAACGTACTGGCGGTCGGTGGCGGTGCCGGCGGGACAGTCCCAATGATCGTGCCAGACGCGGACCTGGCCGGTGCCGAAGTACCCGGGGCCGCGCACAATCTCCATCGCGCCCGTGGTGCCGTGGATGCGGGTCCAGTTGCTGTGCCCCGGCAACAACAGGCCAAAAATGCGGAAGACGGCACCGTTATCCATGCGGCAAAGGATGACCGAACCTGGATCAGCCACGCGCGCCGTTGTCGCATCCACCTCGGGGCAGGCAATGGAGAGGGCATTGACGCTCACCGGTCGGCAGTCGGTGATGTACATCAGCGGGGCCAGGCCGTGCGTGCAGTAGTAGGTCGAAGGGATCCAGTTGCGCCAGTGGTTTCTGCCCGGTGAGATCGCCAGGCGGTCGGCTGACGACATCGGGTGATTGTACTCGCCCTCGGCGTAGGTGACCCGGCCAATCTCACCCGTGCGGTAGAGCCGCCGCATCTCGAGGTGAAACTTGGTGTACGGATAGTTCTCCGCGAACATGTAGATCTTGCCGGTTTTTTCGACCGCCCGGCAGAGCGCCACCCCCTCGGCCAGCGTCGCATTGGCCGAGGTCTCGCTGATCACGTGTTTGCCCGCTGCGAGCGCCTTCATCGCAAACGGCGCGTGCTCGTGGAAATAATTGGCGAGCACGACCGCGTCCATGTCGTGCTCGAGGAACTTGTCATAGTCGGTGTAGGTGGCCACGCCGTACTGCTTGCCGGCTTGCTTCAGCCGTTCCTCCCAAGTGTCGCACAGCGCCACCAGTTTCATGCCGACCAATTCGGTCGCACCCGCGGCGAAACTCTGGCCGCGCCCCACCCCGATCACGCCGACGCGGATCGCTTTGGCTTTCCTGGGTGTCTTCGTCTGTCGAGTCATCATTGTTCCTTTCGTTTACTCACACGCGCGGCCCACTCGCCGCGCTCTCCTGAAACCGTGAACCCCGAACCCTTCCCTCACTCCGCCTGCCCGCCGGTGTAGTGGTCGCGCAGCAGCCAGAGCTGGGCGCGAGTCATTGTCGCTGATAGGCGATGGCGTAGGCGCACTTGTGCATGCCAGAACGATTCGGGTCGGCGCGATGCCACGTGAAGTTCGTGAAGAACGCGCCGTCGCCGGGCGACATCGGCAGCATGATCTCTTTGGAGAAATCGATCTGCGAAAACGGTATCCGCCAACGCTGATAGGGCTGGCCGTTGCTTGCGGAGCAGGGCTTGGGGTCGTCGAAGTACTGTTCGTGCGGGGTGAGCGTCCACGACTGGTGCGTGCCGGGCAATATGCCCAGGGCGATGGCGTCCTTGCCGACTTCGTCGAGTGCGATCCAGCAGTTGCAGCCGAGTTCGGGGTTGATGTGCCAGTAGTAGGAGTCTTGGTGGTAGAACGACTGGCCGTCGATGTCTTTGTTTTTGATGAGCGCCTGGTCCGTGAATCGTTTGACCGAGCCGCCGAGCAATTGAGCCATCGCGGCTTGGAGATTGGGGTGATCGGCCACAGCGCGGAACACTTCCTCTTCCTGCGCCGGCAGCTGGACGCCGACCGGGATCATCTGGCCTTTGGCGTTACGGTATTTTGATGGGTCGAGCACTTGCATCTTGCGCTCGCCCCAGGCCGGGAAGTCTTCGAGCAACTCCATCAACCGCGCGCGCACTGCCGCCACTTCCTTGCGCGGAATGAGGCCGCGCACGAGGGTGTAGCCCTCATTCTGATATTGTTCGAGCTGAGTCGGGGTGAGTTTCATGCTCGGCTAATTATCATACACTGGTGGAATGGGAATGGACAGCGCACTGGGAAAACCTGTATTTTTTCAACATGCCTCACCGCCCGCTCTTCGAATCCCGGTTCGGCATCCGGTTGCTCTACTGTGGCCGGTATGTCTGCGAACCGGGTTGGCGCATCGAGTCCGACCGGCTGCCGGGCGGCATCATCGGGTTCTTTTTCGTCGAGAAAAACGCCTGCTGGTCGGAGGTGAACGGCCGGCGGTTCAACCTTGCGACGGGCGACCTGCAAGTGGTCCGCGGCGGCGAGCTGGTGCGCATGGGGCACAACCCGGCCCAGCCGATCACAGCCTTGAGCCTGTCGCTCGCGGTCGAACAAGGCGTCGTGCCCAATCTGCTGTTGCAACGGAAATTCGCGCGGCGTTACCGGCTGCGCGAGGCGCGCCGGTATCGGGACGCGTTCGACGCGGTGTTGAAAGCGTTGCAGAGTCCATTGCCAACGCGGGACTGGGCGGTGAATGCGGCGGTGTTGCAGTGGCTGATCGTGGTGCTGGAGGAAACCAACGCGCCGTTGTCGCCGCA
>OMJI01000190.1 GCA_900299315.1 Verrucomicrobiota bacterium
AAAAAAACTGCCATGTGCGTTTCGTGTCGGTCAAATAAGCCCTAACTCAACATTGCCAGAAATTAAATCGGACAGCAGTGAAATAATTCTTGTAATATGGTCGTCGTATTGGCATAACCTCTTCTGGTTTAGGGTATGAGACGATTTGGATTTTTCACTTGTCTGGTTGGCCTTCTGTTTTGCTCAAGCGCTCGCGCTGTAATTTTCAATTTCACCTACGATACCGGGATGAATCCCCAGGCGATTGCTGGATTCGCCGCTGCAGGCGCACGGTGGTCGGCACTTCTGAGTGACCCGGTGACGGTTAACATTCACATTGGCTACACCTCCTTAGGGGCAGGGATTCTTGGCCAAGCAAGTAGTTCGGAAGGCACGGTTCCCTATTCCGCTTACAAGACGGCACTGGCCGCGGATGCAAATTCGGCTAACGACGCCACCGCTGTCGCACATTTGCCAAGCGGCAGCGCCTTCGGGATGTACCTGAACTACACCAGCAACAACCCCAACGGAGCTGGCAGCGCGACCCCCTACCTGGATGCAAACGGTAACGCTAACAACACCACCATCAATATGACGTATGCGAACGCCAAAGCGCTCGGCCTTTTGCCAGCCAACAACGCCGCGCAGGACGCCACCATCACGTTCAGCAGCAATTTCACTTGGGATTTCAACCCCAACGATGGAATCACTGCCGGTGCGTTCGACTTTGTAGGTGTTGCCACGCACGAGATCGGTCATTCCCTTGGGTTCATCAGCGGCGTAGACATCCTCGATATAAATAGCCCCAGTGGTACAACCTACTACCCTGACAACGCCTTCACGTATGTAGCGCCGATGGATCTTTACCGTTTTTCATCCGCCAGTTTCGCTCAAGGTGTCATCGATTGGACTGCCGGTACTGCAACGAAGTATTTCTCCATCGACGGCGGCAGCACGTCGCTCGGAACATTTTCCACCGGCCAAGTCCACGGCGATGGCCGACAGGCCAGTCACTGGAAAGACAGCTTGGGTTTGGGCATCATGGACCCAACCGCGGCGCCGGGGGAACTTCTCGCCATTACGCCCTTAGATGTGAAAATGTTTGATGTGATTGGGTGGAACCTCAACTCAGTCGTCCCGGAACCCTCTGTGGTTCTGCTACTCGGTGCCGGTGGCCTGACCCTCTATCTCAAACGACGGCGCGCCTGAGTTCGGGCTTGCCTGTCTTGGCCGGCGGTTGCATTCTTTGAGCATGCTCCAGATCATCTTCAGCGAAGTGGGCGCGAAGGAACTCGCCGCGATGCCGCGCAAGACCCAGATCGAGGTCGTGGACGGCTTTCAGGTATTGCCGTCGGACTTTGAAAAGGCCGACGAGAAGTTTGGCCAACTGATGCGCGCGGGGAAGAAAATCTATCGCTACCGGGTGAAAGACTACCGGATCTATTTCGAAAAGCAGGGCGACATCATTTACATCCGCTGTATCCTCGACAAGAACTCGCTGAAGGATTTCTTCTTCCGCTCCAAGCTGCCCATCTCGGAAGACCAACTCCTGCAGGAAAACCCGAAGTTCTGGGAGTTGCTCGAATCAAACGCGTAGCGCGGCCGTCAGCGCCGGCACCGTCTCGAACAGATCGCCCACGACCGGCACCACTTCCGGACGCGCCCGCCGTTGGTTCAACGTCATCAACGGGGCCGCGGCGTCCTTGTTGAACGCGATGATCGTCGCCCGGTCACCGATGTAATCCACGTGCTGCGGCGCGCCGCTGACGCCGATCGAAAGGATGATCTGCGGATTCACCGCCGTGCCGGTCTGCCCGATCTGTTGGCTCGGTTCGAGGAGGTGCAATTCCTCCACGACCTTGCGCGTGCCGCCGATGGTGACGTTCTTCACGCCAATCTCTTCCAGACGGCGCTGCAACGGCAGAATCACCGCGTCAAAATTCTCCCGGTTCCGAATCGCATACCCGACGTCGATGATGAAGTCCGCATCGGCGATTCCGTTCCGGACGGCCGCCGCGGCTTCGGCCACGCGAGTGGGCAACTCACCCTCGAATGGGACGTGGCAGACTTTGCCCGCCGTGCCGGCATCGTTGCCCTTGGCGAATGTCGCCACAAGCGGATGCTCGCGCAGATGCTCGACCCGGTACGCGCGCTGCACTTTGCCGCCGAACACCGGCACGAGCAACTCGCCCCTGGCCACCGCCGCGACACCGTACCGGGCCTGCACGCGGGGGAACGTCTTCGCGAATTGCGCCAACAAACCGTTGGCCCACTCGCCGCCAAAGACCGCCGCGGGCAACGTATCTTTCCAGAGCCGCTGCAACACCAGCAGTTCATTGCCGGGGAGATTGGGATTGGTGACAAACCAAACACACTCGGCCGGTAATTGCGCCGCCAAAGTCCTCATCGCCGATTCCGGCAAGTCGCCGAGAATGATGGCGTGCAGCGGCAAGAGAAGATTTTTCGCGCACTCCGCCGCCAAGCCGATTCCGCTGATGTTGTCCGGCGCGCCGACAAATACAGCCGTGTTCCCGCCCGGAAGGGAACTCCACTCTTTCAGTTGGATGATGCCGGTAAAGGATCGCGCCCCGGCGCCGCCGCTCACGCCGGTGGCCTTGCGGATGAACCCGGCAGCGGCAGTCGGCGTGGGTTCGACGTGTTCGCCGTCCGCAGTTGCTTGCGGCAGGACGTAGCGCGAAGCCCGGGATGTCTGGGCTTCAATCTGGGAGACCGGGATGACGGTCAGCGGTTTGGCGAGGGCGGCGCCGAAATCACTCATCGTGAAATCCGGGCGCTCGTCGTCAGCCTCGACCAATTCCACGGCTGGCGCGCCGCCGAGCGTGCCGGTCAACACTGCCGCCAGCGTCGCGTCGCCGCACAGCACCCGGTCACAAGGGAGATGTTTCAGTGCGATCCGGTCGGCCACCAGTCGGCCCACCGCGTGGACGTCATCCGGCAATCCTTCTGTCTCCACCAACACCGCCTCCCGCGCCCCGCAGGCCAACGCGCGGCGCAGCAATTCAGTGGCGTACCGGGGCGCGACGGCGATGACGGTCGCGTCGGTTGTTTGTCCCAAGGCCGTCCAGCTTGCCGGGTCGAAATCGAAAAGCGTCTCCAACAATTCGCCTTCCATCACCCGGGGATGAGACGAGAGCACCGGGGTCACGTTCATTACCACAATCGTGCGTTGTGGCCGCGCTTGGCAAGCGCGGCTACAGTCGGCACGTTCTGCCGGTGACTCCCACATACTCAACTGCGCCACGCGAATTTCCGGTGGGTAAAGCCCTTGCTTGAGTAACGCAAAGTCGCGCTCGAATTCACCGTGCAGCCGGTCGATTTCCGCCGCGGCGTGGTCGGCGTACCCGGCGCAGGCTTCCTCGGCGATCTGCCGGTGCACGCTGCCGGCCGGCGTGACCGACTTCAACCACTCGGTCCGCCACGCGGTCGATTCAAGGACCTTGATGTAGCCGGCAATCTCCGCGAGCCTGAACATCGTCGGCTGGAAATTCGTGTTCTGCCAGACCTGCGCCCCGAACGCATCACTGGCGCGTTTTATCGCCCGCATCAGCAGATTCTTGGCGTCTGCCAGTTTGACCAGCTCCGTGCCGGTGGCCTCTTTCCACTTCGGTAACGCGCCGTCCACGAGATCGCGCAGGATGAGAAACCGCTGCACCTCGTTGGTGCCCTCGTAGATGTTCAGCACGCGCGCATCGCGCCGGTGTTTCTCCAACTCGTGTAGTTGCGTCGCGCCTTCGACGCCGAGGACGCGCTCGGCGTTGCGGATGCACCGGTGCAGCGCCTCGCTGGCGTAATATTTGCCGATGGCCGACTCCGTGCGCACCGACTTCGTGCCGTGGTGGTCGGCGCGCCCGATGAGTTCGTAGGCGAGCGACTCGATGCCGTAAAGTTCCGTCGCCATCTCGCCGAGGATGCCGGCCGCGGCGATCTTTCGTTCCGAGGCAAACGCCCGGGTCTGCTCGATGATCTTCGCCATCATCGCCACCGCGCTGACGCACAAGCCCATCCGGCCGACGTTCAGCGTTTCGAGCGCGTTGACCTGGCCGCGACCCTCGATGCTGATGACGTTCTCGCGGGGAACTCGGACGCCGTTCAGGCTGAGTTCGTTCGTCGGTGAACCGCGCTGGCCCATCTTCTCTTCGTCACGGCCGACAACCAAGCCCTCGGCGTTCCGGTTAACCAGGAAGCCGGTGGGGCCTTCTTTCGTGCGGGCGTACAGGCAGAACACGCCAGCGACGTGGCCGTTGGTGATCCACATCTACGCGCCGTTGAGTTCGTAATACTCGTAGAACTCCTTGCCGTTCTCCTTGCG
>OMJI01000191.1 GCA_900299315.1 Verrucomicrobiota bacterium
AGAACGGCTCACCCGCCGATGCACCAGAGCAGATGGCCGCGGATCCAACTGCTCGAGCTGATGAGGATCAGCGTCGGCAACGGGAGTGCCTTGTCGAACTCCTTGAAGATGTCCACGAACACCGGGATGATCATCGTGACCATGAAAATGCAGATACCGATGCCCATCGTGCTGACGATGATCGGATACGTCATGGCCGACCGGATCCGCGAACGCAGGCGCAGCGACATCTCGAGGTAAGACGCCAGCCGGTCGAGCACGTCGGGCAAGATGCCGCCGTCCTCACCGGCCCGAACCATGGCGACAAACATGGACGAGAACGCCTGCGGATGTCGCGCCAAAGAATCGGAAAGACTGTCGCCGTTCTGGACGTCGGCGGCCAAGTCGCGGAGCACGAGGCCGAGATTGCGATGGTTGGTGTTGCGGCTCATGCTTTCGAGACAACGCACGAGCGGCAAGCCGGCGCGCAGCATCGTCGAGAGCTGGCGCGTGAAGGCGCACATCGCGCCCAGCGGAACTTTCAACCCCTTCTTGTTGGCGACCGGGGTCGTCGTCCCGTCGTCTTTTTTCATGCCGACAACGAGCAGGTCCTTGGCGCCGAGTTTGTCGAGCACCTCCTGTTCGTGGATCGCGTCGATGCTGCCGGACACGATCTTGCCTTCTTGGTCGTAGGCGCGATAGGTGAATTTCATGGGCTACCTGAACTTTCCTGATCCTCAGCCGGTCATCGCCACTGCCGGTGCTCCCGGGTGAAGTTGGCGGCGGAGGACTTCCTGCACCCGCTGCAGGACATCCGCCAGTTGAAATGGTTTAGCCAGCCAGAGATTGCCGGTCTTGTCCAAGAAGTCCCGCGTGGCGCCGCTGACCGTGTCGCCGGTCACGAACACCACCCGCTTGGCCATCGCGGGCTTGAGTGCCGAGACGCGTTGATAGAGCGCCTGCCCGTCGAGCCCGGGCATGCGGATGTCGGACAGCACGACGTCGAAATCCTGGTTGGAAAGCAGATGGAGCGCGTCGTTGCCATTGTTGGCGGTAGTGATCTGGAAGCCGCTCTCGGACAGGATGGATTCGAGCACCATCACGATGTCCGGCTCGTCGTCGATGATCAACAGCCGTTGACCGCCGCCGCCGGCAGCGGCAAGCTCCACGGCCGGTGCCGCGACCTTGGGTGCCACTGCCGGGGCGGGCGGCTTGGGCTCCCCACAATCCAGCAGGGGAAGCTCGACAAAGAACGTCGTGCCGCGACCGTCCTCGGTTTCCACCCAGAGCTTGCCGCGGTGCTCGGTGACGTACGTGTTGCAGATGGTCAGGCCGAGGCCGGTACCTTGGCCGAGCGGCTTGGTGGTGAAGAACGGATCGACAATCTTCTCGCGCACCTCGGCGGGGATGCCGGGGCCGTTGTCGTGGACGGTGAGGCGGAGGCTGCTGGCCGTGACCTCGCTGGTCAACTCCAGCTCGCGCGGCGAGGGCTGATCTTTCAGCGCGTCGATGGCGTTGCCGACGAGGTTGTTGAGGATCTGCTCGACCTGCACCCGGTCGGCCAGCGTGGGCGGCAGGGCGTTGTCGAGCTTCAAGCGGACGCGGACCCGGACCGACTCGGCGGCGGTGCGGCGCCATTCGACGACATCGCGGATGACTTGATTGAGCTGCACCGGCGTCTTGTTTGGCTCGCTGGGGCGCGCGTAGGAGAGCAGGTCGCGCACAATCATGCTGGCGCGCTCGCCCTGCCGGAGAATCGAGTTCACATCGCCGCTCACCTTTTCGGGCAAGCCGGGCTGCCGCAACAGCAACTGCGCCCGGCCCATCACGATGGCGAGCGGGTTGTTCAACTCGTGCGCCACGCCGGCCACCAGTTGGCCCAGCGCGGTAAGTTTCTCGGCGCGGCGAATCTGCTCGGCGACCTTGCGCTGCTCGCCGACGTTGCGGACGTTGACCTGAAACACCATCCGCTGCCGCCACTCGGCCACGGCGGCTTCGCCTTCGCAGATCACGCGTTCGCCGCCGGCTTGGACGAGGTAAAACTCCTCGTAGGGCCGGAAGACGGTCTGCATGGCCCGTTGGTTTTGGATGACGTTGCCGGTCTGGAGACTCGGGCAAAGCTTGATGAAGGACTGGCCGAGCAACGCGCCTTCCGGATTCTTCGTGAGCCGGTGGGCAGCCCGGTTGGCTTCGAGGACGCGCAGGTCCCACATGTCCACGAGGAACACGGCGTCGCTGGCGGCGTCGAACAAGAGCCGGTAACTCTTCTCCGCCACGGTGACTTCCTGTTCGACCACCATCGCGATGGCGATGATCACCGCCAGCCCGGCCGAGAGCATGTAGCTGACGGCGAGCGGGCCCGGGTACATTTCGAGCAACGGGAACACGAGCAGGTGGCTGCCCCACATCACGAACCCGCCGCCCAGCACGGTTCCGCCGTGGTAGCAGCGGCGGCGGCGCAGGTAAACCACGCCAGTATAGATGCCGGCACTGCCGAGCAGCGTGAAGACCGACAGCGAAATCCACCGGGAATTCTCCGTCCAATAGGTGGCGACGACGCAGTACAGGATCACCAACACGCACGCGCAGCGCAGTTCGCGGAGCGTCCGCGGCTGGAACGTGAGCTGGAAACTGCCCCAGAACATCAGCAGGCCGCTGATGCCGATGCACGTCCGGCGAATCAACATCAGCAGGTCGCTGTCAGGAATCTCCCGCAAGCCGAGCGCGGTCAGCAGGTAGCCCACGTAGCAAATCCACGCCAGCGTCCACAACGTGAAGTACTGCCGCTTCAGCCGGCGGTTCAGATAGAAGAACAACCCGATCACCGCGATCATGCACAGGAGCGCCAGCACGAGCGCCGACCCGATCCATTGGGCGGGACCGTCTGTCTTGCTCCCCACCTGCGGGAGCAGTAGTGCCAGCGAGCCGAACGGGATGAGTGTGTTCATATCAGGGTGTCCAATCGGTGCCATTCCACCGGTACTCCTGCCACGGGCCAATCGTCGGCCGGGAGCTGCCGCCAATCGATTCGTCGTAATGGAACACGCCCGAGCCAGACGATGTGATGCTGTTGGCTTGGATCATGCCGTTGTAATCAGCACCGCCGCCGGTGATCTTCACGTCAGCCGACGGCGCATAGACGTACGCATAGAGCGCCGAGCTGCCGGACATCGAGATGTCGGTGCAGGTGGGCAAGCCATACAGCTTACAGTTGATGGGGATGCCGGACTGGTTGATGACGCCGCTACCGGAGGAGTCAATTTTCCCGGCGTGGTACATCTCCAGCTTGGAACTACTCTGCAAGAGAATCATCCCCGTGCCTGAAAGAGACATCGTCTGTTGAACGTAGAGTTGGACGTTGCCACTGATGGTCAAAGTATTGCCACCCGACAGGGCGATCTTATTGACTCGGTAAACGCCCGTCGTGATGGTCTGGGTACTGGAGATATCAGCCAGCAACGGCGCGGTGCTCAGGCCCGCGGGCAGCGTCACATCCGGCATTGTCGTGACCAAGTCATAGGTCACATATCCCCACGTCTGCGCGGAGGCCAGATTGAACGCGCGCTGCGTCGCGTCAAACGTTGGCCCGATGCTGCCATTATTGATACCTGTATAATATAGTGAACAGTCTTGGGTTTACGGTGTCCAAAGGAGTATGGGAAACTCCAAAGGATTGAAGCGCGATTTTAACCAAC
>OMJI01000192.1 GCA_900299315.1 Verrucomicrobiota bacterium
CAACCTGTTTCTGGCGTGAACATCGCGTGAATATCATCGATACGCCTGGTCACGTCGACTTCACGGTCGAAGTCGAGCGTAGCTTGCGCGTGTTGGACGGCGCGTGTGCAGTGTTCTGTGCGGTTGGTGGTGTGGAGCCGCAGTCGGAGACCGTCTGGCGGCAGGCCAACAAGTACAAGGTTCCGCGCATTGCCTTTGTGAACAAGATGGACCGGACCGGCGCGGATTTTGAATCGGCCGTGAAGCAGATGCGCGAGCGTTTGGCGGCAAATGCGGTTCCGATTCAGGTGCCGATCGGCCGTGAGGGCGAATTTAAGGGCGTCGTCAATCTGGTGACGATGAAGGCGCACATTTGGTCGGGCGAGGAACTCGGTGCCAGCTTTGAGATCGTGGACATCCCGGCGGACTTGGTGGAAACCGCAAAGGCGGCGCACGCTCACTTGGTGGAGGCAGTTGCTGAGAAAGACGAGTCCTTGATGGAGTTGTTCCTGGAAGGAAAAGAAATATCAACGGAGCAACTGCGGGCTGGCTTGCGTCGGTTGACCATCAAGAATGAATTGGTCCCGGTCTTGTGCGGGTCGGCGTTCAAGAACAAGGGTGTCCAGCCGTTGCTCGATGCCGTTGTTGATTATCTGCCGTCACCGCTGGACGTAGCCGCGGTTGAGGGGGCGAATCCTTTCAACAAGGAGCTTGAGAAGCGGACGTGCGATGACACGGCGCCGTTCTGCGCGCTGGCGTTCAAGATTTGGACGGACCCGTACGCCGGTAAGTTGATTTTCTTCCGCGTCTATTCCGGTAAGGCGGACAAGGGGTTGTCGGTCTACAATCCTCGCAACAACAAACGCGAGCGCATCGGTCGGCTTCTTGAGATGCACGCGAACACGCGCCAGGAAATCGACGTTTGCTATTCCGGTGACATCGGCGCGTTGGTCGGTTTGAAGAACATCACCACCGGTGACACGATTTGCGACGAAGATCATCCGATCATGCTCGAGGCGATTACGTTCCCCGAGCCGGTGATCTCGATGGCGATCGAGCCGAACACCAAGGGCGACCGGGACAAGATGTCGACTGCCTTGCAGCGGTTGTCGGAAGAAGATCCGACCTTCCGCGTGAAGACGGATGAGGAGACCGGCCAGACCATCATCAGCGGGATGGGCGAGCTCCATCTCGACATCATCAAGGACCGGATGTTCCGCGAGTTCAGCGTCCAGGCCACGGCCGGCAAGCCACAGGTCGCATATCGCGAGACCGTCACCAAGTCGGCAGAGGCGGAAGGCAAATTTATTCGGCAGTCCGGTGGTCGCGGTCAGTACGGTCACGCGGTCATCACGATTGGTCCCGGCGAAAAGGGGTCGGGGGTCGTCGTGGAGAACAAGATCGTCGGTGGCGCCATTCCGAAGGAGTATGTCCCGGCGGTGGAGGACGGCATTGTCGAGGCTGCGCAGACCGGTGTGTTGGCCGGTTATCCTTCGGTGGATGTGAAAGTCGAGATCATCGACGGCACATTCCACGAAGTCGACTCCTCGGAAATCGCCTTCAAGATGGCCGGTAGTTTTGCGTACAAGGAAGCAGCCCGGAAGGCGGCGCCAATTTTGTTGGAACCGATCATGGATGTCGAAGTGATTTCGCCGGAGGAACACATGGGCGATGTAATCGGCGACCTCAGCAGCCGGCGGGGACGTGTCCATCAGATTGAGAACCGGGCGACCTCGGTCATCATTCACGCTTCGGTGCCGTTGGCGGAGATGTTCGGGTACGCCACGGCGCTGCGCTCGCTGACGAAGGGGCGCGCGAGCTACTCGATGGAGCCGGAGAACTTTGAGAAGGTGCCGGAAAATATTCTGGCTGGAATTTTGGACAAGAACTCCGCCAAGGGCGGGACAGGAACTTCCGCGAAGAAATGAACAATCAGCGTATCCGCATTCGCCTGAAAGGCTACGATCACCGTCTGCTCGACCAGTCGGCTCATGAAATCGTCGAGACAGCGAAGCGCACCGGCGCGAAGGTTGCCGGGCCGATCCCGTTGCCGACGGATATCTGGCGGCACACTGTCAACCGCTCGCCGCACGCGGACAAGAAGAGCATGGAACAATTTGAAATGCGCACGCACAAGCGGTTGCTCGACATCATCGACCCGACGGCAAAGACGGTGGATGAGTTGAAGAAATTGAACCTGCCCGCGGGCGTGGACATCACGATCAAGATTTAGCCATGGAACTTCTCGGCAAAAAAATTGGAATGACGCAGGTCTTTGACGCCAAGGGCAACTTCCTCGGCGTCACGGTGGTCGAAGCCGGTCCCTGCACAGTGTTGCAAAAGAAGACGGCGGAATCCGATGGATACCGGTCTTTCCAGCTCGGTTTCGGCGAGCGCAAAGCGAAGAACGCCACCAAGCCACTGACAGGGCACTGCAAGAAGGCGAATGCGGTCCCTGCGCAGTTTATTCGTGAGTACCGGACCGATGACACCAAGGTTGAGTTCAACGTTGGCGACAAGGTTACTGTAAAGGAATTCCAAGCCGGTCAGTTCGTCGACGTGATTGGCGTCAGCAAGGGTAAGGGTTTCCAAGGCGTTGTTCGCCGTCATCATTTCCGCGGTGGCGATGCCGCACACGGTTGCACGCGTTTTCATCGTCGGACCGGCGCCATCTCGACGCGTATGACGCCCGGCTGGGTGAAGAAGAACCAGAAGATGCCGGGTCACATGGGCGACCGGCGGATCACGACGCAAAACCTCCGCGTCGTGGCAGTGCGGGAAGCAGATAACCTTTTATTGATCGAAGGCGCGGTCCCCGGACCGCGGGGTGCCTTCGTGGTCGTTCGGCACGCGAAGAAACGGAGCAAGCCGGTTGCGGCGGCGAAGTAGGCGAGACATGAAACTTTCGGTGATGAATTGGAATGGTGGAGCGGCGGGTGAGGCGGAAATCGCCGACGCGTTGCTCATCCAGAATGGCAAGGGCACCCAGGCGGTCCACGACGCAGTGGTCGGGATTCGCGCCAATCAGCGCCTTGGTACGGCCAAGGTCAAGCAGATGGGCGAGGTAGCCGGCAGCGGCAAGAAGCCGTGGAAGCAGAAGCACACTGGCCGCGCGCGCGCGGGTTCGTTCCAGTCGCCCATTTGGCGCGGTGGCGCGGTGGTGTTCGGGCCGCATCCTCGGGACTACTCAAAGAAGGTTCCGAAGAAGGTGAAAACCCTCGCGTTGCGCAAGGCGCTCAGCGAACGGTTGCTGGCCGGGGATGTGATCGTCATCAACGATTTGAAACTTGGCAGTCACAAGACCAAGGATTTCATCGGCGGCTTGGGCAAGCTCGGGGTCAAGGGCGTGACGGCATTGGTTGTAACGGACACAGTCGATAAC
>OMJI01000193.1 GCA_900299315.1 Verrucomicrobiota bacterium
CCCGGTCGTCGCGTCGCCGGTGGGCGTGCACAGCGACATCGTGTGCGACGGCGTGAACGGGTTCCTCGCGCGGAACGAGTCTGAATGGACGGAGAAGCTGCAGTTGCTCCGCCGGGATGCGGGCCTCCGGCAGCGGCTCGGCGCGGCGGGGCGCCGGACGGTGGAGGAGCGGTTCACAGTGGACCGGGCGGTGGAGTTGGTGGCAGGGGTGTTGAAGGGGATCATGTAGGCCGACTCTGCGAGTCGGCGCATGCTGTTCAACCCCGCCGACTAACCCCGCCGACTCACAGAGTCGGCCTACAACGGGCGGCCTTTTCTTTTTCGTGTAATTCGTGTATTTCGTGGTTCCATGAAAGGCGTCATTCTCGCTGGTGGGTTGGGAACACGGCTCGCGCCGTTGACCAAGATCACGAACAAGCAT
Source organism: Verrucomicrobiota bacterium (assembly GCA_900299315.1). Taxonomy (GTDB): domain Bacteria; phylum Verrucomicrobiota; class Verrucomicrobiia; order Palsa-1439; family Palsa-1439; genus OMJI01. The sequence goes on from OMJI01000193.1 coordinate 422, forward strand.
CTCCTCCCGGTCTACGACCGGCCGATGATCTATTACCCGATCCAGACGCTCGTGGATGCGGGGGTGAAGGACTTACTCATCGTGACAGGCGGCAACAATGCCGGTGACTTCCTGCGCTTACTCGGCAACGGCACGCAATTCGGGTTGCCGCGACTAAACTACGCCTATCAGGAAGGCGAAGGCGGCATCGCCGATGCCTTGCGCTTGGCGGAGATTTTTGCGGATGGCGAACCGATCGTCGTGATGCTCGGCGATAACATTATCGAGAAGAACATCCGGCGCGGCGTGGCGGCGTTCCGCAAACAGAAGCGCGGGGCGCGCATTTTCCTCAAGGCGGTGGAGAATCCCCGGGCTTACGGCGTGGCCGAGCTCAAGGGCGACCGCATCGTCAGCATCGAGGAGAAGCCGGCCAAGCCCAAGTCGCAGTACGCTGTCATCGGGATTTATCTCTACGACAACACCGTGTTCGACATCATCCGCACCATCAAACCCTCCCGGCGTGGCGAGTTGGAAATCACCGACGTGAACAACGCCTACATCCGTCGCGGCCAGATGCAGTACGAAATCCTCGACGGTTGGTGGGCCGATGCCGGCGCCTCCCACCAGAAGCTGCTCGAAACCAACCTGCTCATCGCCCGGCAGCGCGGAGTGAAGTCATGACGGCGCAATCAATTGTAGGGCGCGATGCCTGTCGTTTAGGTATCGCGCCGCCGCACCTGAGACCCCACCCACGGCGCGATACCCCGAAACAACGCGGGGCATCGCGCCCTACAAAGGGGTCATCCTGATGCGCGTCCTCATCACAGGCGGCGCGGGGTTTATCGGGTCGAACTTTGTCCGCAGGGCGGTTCGCGAGCACCCGGACTGGCAGATCACCGTCCTCGACAAGCTGACCTATGCCGGCAATCTCGCCAATCTCGCCGACGTGCGCGACCGGATCACGTTTCAACGCGGCGACATTGCCAACCGGGACGACGTCCAGAAAGCGATGGACGGCGCGCAGGTGGTCGTCAATTTTGCAGCGGAGACGCATGTCGACCGGTCGATTCTTTGGGCGGATGATTTCGTGAAGACGGATGTGCTCGGCACGTTCGTGCTGCTCGAAACGGCCCGGCAGGTGAAGCTCGAGCGCTTCATCCAGATTTCCACCGACGAAGTCTACGGCAGCATCGAGTCCGGCAGTTTCACCGAGGAATCCCCGCTCAACCCGCGTAATCCCTACTCCGCCAGCAAGGCGGGAGCCGACCGGCTCGCATTCGCATACTTCACCACGCACAACGTCCCGGTCATCATCACCCGCTGCTCGAATAATTTTGGCCCGTACCAGTACCCCGAGAAATTCATCCCGCTCTTCATCACGAACGCGCTCGAAGGCAAATCGCTCCCGCTCTACGGCGACGGACGCAACGTCCGCGACTGGATTCACGTGGACGATCATTGCGCCGCGGTGGATTTTCTCATCGCGAACGGCCAGCTCGGCGAGACGTACAACATTGCCGGCGGCAACGAGGTGGAGAACATCGAGATCGCCCGCGCCATCGTGAAACAACTCGGCAAGCCGGAGTCACTGATCCAACTCGTCAAAGACCGGCCCGGCCATGACCGCCGGTATTCTCTCGATGCCGGCAAGCTGGCCCGACTCGGCTGGACGCCGCGGCGCGACTTCGCGGGCTTGCTCCGCGACACCATCGCGTGGTACACGAGCCACGAATCATGGTGGCGCCCGATCAAGAGCGGAGAGTTCCGGCAGTACTACGCCCAGCAATACGCCTCGCGGGTCTAAAACTCGACCTCCTCAATTTACTGGCCGCCCTCGCAATTGCGTCGGCGGCCTTTTTCATGTGGGCCGAGCAACGCGCTTGGCTCGGCGAGCTACCGGCTCTCACGGGCGATGCGGCCGGGTTCTACAACCGGTCCCGCGAACCGCACGCCTTCTACGCCGCCCATGTTCGGGAACCTCTCTTCCCGTTTCTACTCCAGTTCACCGCGAACCACCGGCAGGCACGTGAACTGACCGGCTGGTGCAGTATCGGCTTGGTGGTGATTCTCGGCGTGCTCGCATGGAGACTTGCCGGCCCTGCCGCCGGTGCCCTCGCGCCGTGGCTCTACGCCGGTACTGCCTTTACCTCTTACTACGGCGTGAGCGGTCTGAGAGAGGGCTTGATGTCCTTCCTCCTACTCCTGCTCGTGCTCCTGCTCTTGCTCGACCGGACTTGGTGGTCGCGTCTCGGCTGCGCCTTGTGTGCGGCGGCGATTCCCCTGCTCCGTCTCGAAGGCCTGCTGATTGCGCCCCTGATCGTCAGCGTCTGGGCTGCATTAAAATGGCGCCGCGCCCTCGTCCTTGAAGCTGTCGGTTACACCGCGGTCGCGTGGCTGGCGGTGAGTCCGTTCCTGCTGAATTGCCGACGCGAATTTGGAAGCGCGTTTCACCCCATGAACGTCCATGCCCGGTACTGGCGGAATCACGAGTTTGCCGGCCAGCCCGAACACCTCACGCGGGAGGAAGTTCTCGCCGATGCCTACGGCGGACCGCCCACGACCTCGTTCCACTACGTCTTTGGGATGCACACGCTGCCGGAGGTCGTCGGCCGGTATGCGCGCGGGTATTGGGTCTCGTTGGCGAGTCACATCCCGCGGATTCTCGATGGCCGCTGGCTGTTCTGGCTCTGGCCGGTGGGCGTGTTTTGGGACTGGAAGCGACGCTGGTTCATCACGCTGGCCGGTATCGTTGCGCAACTTCCGTTTGCGTTCATTCTACCGCTCAACATGGTCATGGCCGGTCGAACACATCCCGGCGTGGAATTCCGGTTCAGCCTGCCGCTGACGCCGTTCGTGGTGATTCTGGCGGCGGTCGGTATCGTGGAGACTATCCGCTGGTGGCGCGCACGAACTGCCGGTACAGCCCCGCATAAATCCCATTCGCCGTGACGAGCGAGTCGTGCGTGCCGCGCTCGACGATCTGGCCGTGGTCGAGCACGAGCACGAGGTCGGCACTGCGAATCGTGCTGAGCCGATGGGCGACGACGAAGCTGGTGCGGTTGCGGAGCAACTTCGCGAGCGCCTGTTGGATGCGCGCTTCGGTGATGGAATCCACGGAACTGGTCGCCTCGTCGAGGATCAGGATGCGCGGGTCAGCCACCATCGCGCGGATGAAGCAGATGAGTTGGCGTTGCCCGAGCGAGATACTGCTACCCCGTTCGCCCACCTGCGTATTGAAGCCGTTCGGGAGCGTGGCGATCATGTCGAGGCAGTCGAGCTGCCGCGCGGCGGCGATGATCTGCTCGTCCGTGGCGTCGGGTTTGCCGAGCCGGATGTTGTCCATCACGGTGCCGGTGAAGAGGAAGTTTTGCTGTTGGACGATTCCCATCTGTCGGTGGAGGGAATCACTCTGGACGTCCCGGATTTCATGGCCATCGAGCAACAACTCACCCCCGGTCGGCAGATAGAATTTGGCGATCAGGTTGACGATGGTGCTCTTGCCACTGCCGGTATGCCCCACGAGCGCCACCGTTTGCCCGGGTTCTGCCACGAAGTTGATGTCGCGCAAGACCGGCCGATTCGGTTCGTACTCAAAATGGATCCGACGGAACTCGACATGTCCACGCAACGGCGGCAGCACGCGCGCGGTCGGTGCGTCCGTCCATTCGGGCGGCGTGTCGAGCAGCCGAAAAACCCGCTCCGCGCCGGCCATGGCGACGAGGGAGTTGTTGTAGAGGTTGCCCAAGCCTTGAATCGGCTGGAAAAAGATGTTCGCGAGGAAGAAGAACTGGATGAGGTCGCCGGTCGGCATCTGGATGGAGGGATTCAGGACCCGGTAGCCGCCGAGCAGGAGCAGCATCGCGATGAAAAATTGGCTGTTCAACTCCAGAAGCGGCGCCAACAAACCGCCCGTACGTGCCATCTCGAAGTTGTACCGGGAATGATCCGCCACCAAACGCCGGAAAATACCGGCGTTCACGTCCTGCCGAACGAATCCCTGCGTCACACGGATCCCTACCACCGTCTCCGCCATCGTCGCGGAAATCCGGCTGTAACTCTCCTGCGTCGCGCGCGTGACCACGCTGTACCGCTTGCGGAAATGCTGGTTCAACGTCCACAGCACCGGCACCAGCCCGGCCACCACCAGGAACAATACCCGGTCGTACCACAACATGAACAACGCCGAGACCACCATCTGCCCCACCCCGACGATCCCCACAAACAACGCGTCCTGCACCCCCACTCGCAACGCGTCAACATCCGAAGTGATGCGACTGATGATGCGCCCGACCTTCGTGCGGTTGTAGAAGCTCATCGGCATCCGCGCCAGATGACGAAAGATCTCCGCCCGCAAGTCATGCACCACCGCCTCACCGAATTCGAGCGCCAGCCGGTAGCGGAAATGAAACGTCACCTGCGTGACTACCGCCAACGCCAGAAACCCGAGCGCGCCATACACCGTCCCCCGCACATCCCCGTGCGCCACCGGGCCGTTGATCACCGCACCCATTGCCCATCCCAGCGCCGGCAACTGGATCGCGCGCAGCACCGTCGTGGCAATCAGCCAGTTGCGCTTGGGCCGGTAG
>OMJI01000194.1 GCA_900299315.1 Verrucomicrobiota bacterium
CCGTTGCGCGGCGTGCTGTGGTTGATGGTGTTGGCGGTGGAGTGCACCAGCGTGGGATCGAGCCCGCGCAGCGCAGTCAGGTAGCCCGTGTAGCGCCGGGAGTTCAGCGCCATGAGGTTGTCGAACCAGGCGGTGCCGCGGGTCTTCAGCTGCGCCAACTCGATGGCGTCCAGCGCCGGACTGCGGGCGGCGATTTCCAGTGCCCAACGGCGGCCGGGCTGGTCGATGTAGCCCATCCCTTCCGGCGATTTCACGGCTGCGGCCAGTTTCAACGTGTCGGCGGCGGTGAACGGCTCAAGCCCGGTCTCCTGCTTGAAAGTGTCGGCCAACGCCCGCTGCTGCACGTCGAGGTATTGCTGGTACTGCGGCCCCATCGTCCACCAGGGATAAACGCCATACCAGCCGGATTGCACGTTGTAGGCGTAATCCTCGATGCCGATCCCGTAATGGTCGTAGTCGAAGATGGAGCCGGCGAAGGCCGGATAGCGCATGCGACAGGTGTTGCCCAACACCAACCGGCGACGGTATTCGCCATCGGTGGTCGGGCTCGAAAACGGCGGCGTGAAGCTGAGCGCCCGGCTCGCGTCATGCGACCAGAGCAGCATCCCGCCGGCGGCGAGTTCGTCGAAGCGGCGATTTTCCTCGGCGGCCGTCAGTCCCTTTTCACCGGTGAACATATCGTGCATGAAGTAGACCGCCGCCGTCTGGCTGACCTGCCGGGCCTGCGGGGCGACGCCGAGTTCGTTGATGACCATGCCGGGCGAGGCGACGGTCGTCTCGCGCACGGTGAATGTCACCGTCGCTTTCGCTTCGCCAGCTTGCGCGGTGGCGGTGTACGCCCCATCGCCCAAGTGCTCGGTCGGCACGAGCAGGTGCAACCGGGCTACGCCGTCGGCAGGAGTGAGCTTGCCGCGGTAGACGGGCACGCCCGCTTGGCCGGCCGTCGCCACGGTCACGACCGCTTCCGCCGGCGCGGCCAGCGGTGCGGTGAGAGCGAGGCCCACCTGTTCCCCGCGCCAGAAGACCTGGCGACCGGAAGTAGTCGCGAATCGCACATCGTTCGATGCGGCGCGAGCGGTCAGCGCCGCGCCTAGAAACAACAGACCCAGTATCGTTTTCATCATGTTCCTTCTTAGCTTTCGGGGAGAAATACTTCAGCGGCCTACTCGAACCGGAATTCCTTGAAGTCCACCCAATAGGCGCCATACGGCGCCGCCGGCACCAGCACCAGGTAGAGGTCGTGGACCCCGCTCACCTGCTGATCCACCGGCATCACGACATCCGTCGGGCCGTTGGCGGGCGGGCTGTAAAACGAGCCCAGCAACGGACCGTCGGGCTTGTCGATCCTCACCTCGATCTTCTGGGCGGTGTCTTTGCTCTTCACCCACGAGTTGCACTGGGCGACGAACCGCGTGACGCCGGTGCCGAAGTCGATGCGTTGATAGCCCACCAGAATCGTTCCCGTGGGAACGCCTTCCCTAATTGCGAGGTGCAAGAGGCCTGGGACGGTCGCTCCATTACTGATGAAGAACGAGGCGAGATCGATCGCTTCGGTCGCGGGCCGGGGCTGCGGCACCTGTACCGCGCCGCCGTCGCCGACGGGATACAGGTACCGGACCGGAATCCGCTGGCGATCCATCGAGAAGGATTCCCAGTTGAGACTGCATGCCGGCTGCGGCGCGGCGGTGCTGAAGTCGAGCCGGATGGCATAGCGCTTGCCGGCCTGCAGCTTCACCGACTTGGAAATCCGCAAGCCCAAGGCATCGTTCCAACCGTGAATGATCTGTTGTCCATCCACCCAGAGCCGGCTGCGGCCCGGCCCCGCGACACTGAAGGTGAATTCCTCGGTCAACGGCGCCTCGACCTCGCCCACCCAGCTCACGGAGAAGTCCGTCTTGCGCCCCAGCCCCTTCGGCCCGTCGGTCCAGACCTCCGTCTGCATGCCGTACCAGTCTCTTCCCCAGAACCACACCCGGGCATCGGTGCGTTCCATCGCGGGTGGGCCGTCGAGATCGCGGTTCGCGAAGTAGCGACCGCGCAGGCCTGTGCCCTGGCCCGTGGCGGCGGCCGGTTGCTCCGCGACGCGCACCGGGATCTCCCGCCGCCGCCAGCCTTCCCAACCGGTCACGCGATAGACCGGCAGGCACTGCCAGCCGTTGGCGATCCAATACACCGCGCCGTCGTGCTCGTACACCGCGCCCGAGGTTTCCAGATCCCAGTTCAGGATCGTATCCCGACCGTCCGGCGTGCGGGCCCAGTAGTACAACGTGTCGGACAAGCCGTCCTGGGCCCGGTGGTCGAGGAACGAGCCGGCATACAACCCGTCTTCCGTCCACGCCAGGCCGGGCCGCACCGAGCGGTCGCACGCGACGACCACCCCGCGCAGGGCGCCCATGAAACCGGTCGGCTCGTGGAATTCCCCGGGATTACCGGGCAACGCAGAGGCATGGCGACCGACCGCCCAACCGGGTTGGCCGGGCCGGTCGAACTTCAAGAATCGCACCTTGCCGTTGCGTTCCGTGGGCCAGCCCGTGCCTTGGTAATCACGGTTCTGAATGAGCAGGGCATAGCGATCGTCGCCGTGCTCGAACACGCCATACGACTCGTAGCCGTCCCCTTTGGGAAAGGTCTTGCGCGCGGCTTCCTGCCAGGTGGTTGGATATTCGGGAACGCCGTTCGTCCAGCCGCGCGGCGCCAGCCGCATCAGGCATACCGCGTCGCCCTCGGGCGTGCCGATCGAGCTGGCGTTGAGG
>OMJI01000195.1 GCA_900299315.1 Verrucomicrobiota bacterium
AAGGGCGGCGTGGCGTTGAACCATGCCGGCTTGAACTCGGCGATGCTGTTCGCGTTGCTCTCGGCGCTGCTGATGGCAACGCTCGTGCCGCTCTACAGCTTCGGCATCCTCCGGCTGCGTAAGATACCGCCCTACGACGCGGCGGCGATTGCGGCGACGTATGGCTCCGTCAGCGCGGTGACGTTCATCGCGGCGAGTTCGATGCTGGAACGTGCCGGGTGCGCGTACGGCGGACACATGGCGGTCGCGTTGGTGATCATGGAGTCACCGGCCATCTTCATGGCGGTGTTGTTCGCGACGTATGTCCGCGCGCGCGACCCGAACCGGTCGGCTGACCGCGTGACGCTCGGGATGGGCAAAGTCTTTCACGAGGCGTTCACCGACGGCGCGCATCTGCTGTTGCTCGGCAGTCTCGCCATCGGCGCGCTCACGGGCGAAGCCGGCAAGAAGACGATGAGCCCATTCCTCGGCGACATCTTCAAAGGCGTGCTCGCGTTCTTCCTGTTGGAGATGGGCATCCTCGTCGGTCGGCGTATCCGGGAACTCAAAACCGTCGGGCCGTTCCTCGTGGCTTTTGCGCTGGTCATGCCACTGGTCAACGCGACCGTGGCGACCGTGCTGGCGAAGTTGTTCGGCTTGGCGCTGGGCGACGCGGTATTGCTCGCGGTGTTGGCGGCGAGCGCGTCCTACATCGTCGTGCCGGCTGTGGTGCGGTTCGCGATCCCGGAAGCCAACCCGAGCCTCTACTTCGGCATGGCGCTCGGCGTGACGTTCCCCTTCAACCTGACCATCGGCATCCCGCTCTACTTCCGCGTGTTGCGAATGCTTTGGGAGTAAACCATGACCCCCGTCAAGAAACTGGAAATCGTCATCGACCATCCCGCGTTGCCGGTGTTGCTCGATAGGCTCGAACAAATCGGCGTGCACGATTACACGCTCATCCGGGATGTCGAAGGCCGGGGTCACCGAGGGTGGATGGCCGGGGATGGTTTATCCGGTGAATTCTCCAACTGCTACCTGATGATCGCCGTCCCACCCGACGAAGCCCAGCGCATCATCGAGCAAATCCGCCCCATCCTCCGCGAACAAGGCGGCATGTGCCTGTTGTCCGACGCGCTCTGGGTCAAACACTGACCGGCTACCACGCCGGCAACTGTAGCCGAGCCGAGTCCGACGAGACGCGGTCCTACGCAACCGTCAGCTTCGGCCGAGGCTGACGCCTCGGCTACAGGGCTACCCCCAAAACCCTGGCTACCGCGCCGACTTTTTCGCGGCGAACTTCTTCCGCAGCCAGTCCTGGAACCGGAGCAGCACACGCCCGATCAGTGGGTTGGCAAACTTTCGGGTCGCGGTGATCGCGTAGAATTTCTGGGTCAGCCCGGCCACGCATTCGACGCGCAGGAGTTTGCGATCTTCCAACTCGAACTGCACGACGATCTCCGGCACGAGCGCCAGCCCGGCACCCGACAACGCCAGCAACCGGATCAACGCCATGTCATCCGCCTCCGCACAGATTTCCGGAACCACGCCCGCCCGGTCGAGTAGCGTGTCGAACTCCGCGCGCAACGTGCTTTGCCGGCTCGGCAAAATGAGCGGCACGCCCGCGAGCCATGCCGGAAAAGGTTTCTTGGGAATCCGGTACGGCGGCTTGCCGACGAGAAACACCGGCATCTCGCCGAGCAGATGATTCGTCAGCCCGGTCGGCTGATCCGTCCGCGCCGCCATGTCCGACAACACCAAGTCGAGCCGGTGATTCTGCAGCTCGACGAGCAACTCGCTCAAGTTCCCCTGCACCGCAACGATCCGCGCCTCCGCCGCCTGCAAAATCGGCGCGAGAAAATCGTATTGCAGGTTCTTCGACAACGGCGACACCGCGCCGACGCGGATCAACGGCAACCGGTTCACGGGCCGGTTCCGAAACGTGTCGAGCAACTCCCGGCCCGACTCGAAGATGTGGTTCGCGTACTGAAACGCGACCTGACCGGACGCGGTCAACTTCAACGTCTTGCCGGACCGGTCGAAGAGTGGCTGCCCGAGGTTGTCCTCGAGTTGCTTGAGCTGCGCGCTGAGTGTCGATTGCGAGAGTCGGAGTTGCTTGGCCGCGCGCGTGACGCTGCCTTCGCGGGCGATCATCCAGAAGTAGTAGAGGTGATTGTAGTTCAGCCACTCCATGCCGACGCCCAGTCTGTTTGAGAGCGTCGCTGAAATCAAACCGAATCAAGCCGCTCGGGGATTGCCGTGTGCGGGTGGGGCGTCTACACTGCGCGGCGTGAAGGCGGTCACAGCGGAACAGATGCGGGAGTTGGATGCGCGGACCATCGCGGCGGGGACGCCGGTGGAAGTGTTGATGGAACGCGCCGGCGCGGCGGTGGCGGAAGCGGCGAAGCGATTCCTGCCGGCGACCGGGCCGCGTTCAGCGCTGGTGTTTGCCGGCAAGGGCAACAACGGCGGGGATGCGTTTGTCGCGGCGCGGTTGCTGGCCGCGAGCGGTTGCAGCACGACGGTGGTGTTGCTGTGCAAGCGCGAGGAGCTGCGGGACGCGGCGTTGCGTAATTTGCGGAAGCTTGGCGGCTTACCGGTGCTGGATTGGCCGGCCACGACGGCGCGAACGCCGTTGCGCGGCGACGTGGTGGTGGATGGGTTGCTGGGGACCGGCTTGCAGGGCGAGGTGCGCGAGCCGGTGGCGGACGCGATCCGGTTCATCAACCAGCAACCTGCGCCGGTGGTGGCGATCGATGTGCCGTCGGGCTTGGGCACCGCGACGTGCGTCCACGCGGCGGTGACGGTGACGATGGGGTTGCCGAAGGTGGATCTGCTGCGGTTCCCCGATCATGCCGGCGAACTGGTGGTCGCGGACATCGGGCTGGCCCGGGACGTGACGACGGACGTGGAGTTGATCACGGCCGGGGATGTGAAGCCGCTGTTCCCGCCCCGGTCGCGGTCGGCGCACAAAGGAAACTTTGGTCATCTGCTGATCGTGGCCGGCAGTGAAGGCTACACCGGCGCGCCGGTCTTGTGCGCGGCGGCGGCGGCCCGGTCGGGCGCGGGGTTGGTGACCCTGGCGGTGCCGCCGGCGATTTACCCGATCGTCGCGGCGCAGTGTCCGCCCGAGGTGATGCCGCGGCCGCTGGAGAATCTGGATTACGAAAAGTACGACGCGATTGCGGTCGGCCCGGGCATCGGGCGGGACGTGCCGTGGTTGTTCCCGCTGATCACCGGCTCGCGCAAACCACTGGTGCTGGACGCCGACGCGTTGAACGCGCTAGCCGGGAATCTCGGCGTGTTGAAGGGCGTGCGCGCAGTGCTGACGCCGCATCCCGGGGAGATGGCGCG
>OMJI01000196.1 GCA_900299315.1 Verrucomicrobiota bacterium
GGCCGGCGGCGGTTCGCGAAATCGTTCCCGGATGAACTCCCGGGCCTTGGCGATCGGCAGGTGCCGGTCTTTCTCGTGGAAGATGGCGTGATAAAAGCCGGGGAAAACTTCCATCTGCTTTACCGGTGTCGACAGCGCCCGGAAGAAGCGCTCCTGCGCATCCAGTTTCACCACCCAATCGCTACCGGCGCCGAGGATCAACGTGGGCACCGTGATGGCCCCGGCATCGCGGAGCAGGCGCGTGCCGGTATCATGCAAGTCGAGCAGGATGTTCACCGCGATCTGCCGGAAAATGAACTCATCGCCGTGATACCGGCTCGCCTGTTCGGGGTCGTGCGTGAGCATCTTCGCCTTCACGTAGCTCTTCACGAAGCCGCGTTTCCGCAACCGCAGCAGCGGGATCGCAAACGGCACGTAGAGTTTCACCCGCAATGCCGGCACCGCGAGAATCATCGCCCGAATCGGCGGCGCGTAGTCGTGCACCCAGGCCGCCACCGTCACCGCGCCGACGCTGTGCGCCAGCACGATCATGTTGGAAATCGCGATACCGTGCTGCGCAGAGACGTGCCGGACAAACGCATCTACGTCCTTGATCACCACCCCGAGATTCTCCGCCGAGCCGCGCTCGCCGGGCGACCGCCCGTGACCGCGCGCGTCCCACGCAAAGATTGCCACGTCGTCGAGCGCCAAGGCCTCCACGAACTCCTGCCAGCGCGCCGAGTGTTCGTGGCCGCGATGGAACAAGAGCAACGCCTGCGTCGGCGGCTGTTTCGGCAACCACGCCCGGTAGAACAACTCGACACCGTCCCAACTGCGCATCGTCAACTCCACCGGATTCATCTCACTCCTCCAAGGCTATTATCGCACGTCGCAGGTCTTCGGCAATCGTGTGTGGTTCCGTGTCCGGGTAGGTCCGCGCCGCGCCGATCGTCAACTTCAGCCGGCACGGTCGCGGCCACCATGTTCCCTTGGGCAAGGCCCGGTAACAACCAGCCAGCCGACACGGCAGCACTGGCACATTCGTGCCCGCCAGCAACCAACCGACACCGGGCCGAAACTTGCCCAACGCGCCATCGAGACTCCGGGTGCCTTCGGGAAAAAGGATCAACACATTGCCGGGGTTCGCGAGCAAATGCCGGCAGAGTTCGAGGCTTTGCCGGGCGTGAATCTGCCGTTCAAACGGCAACGCGTTCACAAAAATCGCCGCCGCCGCGACCCGCGGTGCGGTGACGAAGAAATAGTCGCGCGCCGCCGCCGGGAAAGCGCGATGCAGTTGGCGCAGCGGCAGCGCGGCAAGCAGGCAGAGCGTGTCGAGGTGACTGGTGTGATTGGCGACCAGCACGAACGACCCGTTGGCCGGCAGGTTTTCGCGGCCAACAATTTCCAGCCGGTGATACACGCTCAGCCACCCGCGCAACGCCAGCGCCGCGAGCGAGCGAACACCGTAGACCAACATGTCCGGCTCGCGCGGAAAATGCCGGAGCCGCTCGATGAAAGGTTGATCGAGGTCCGCGGCCGATTCGTACCGCCATTTTCTCATCGCAATCCGTGACAGTAATCCACGAGGTGCAGAAACAGGGGCGCGACGTAAATCAAACTGTCGATCCGGTCGAGGACGCCGCCGTGGCCGGGAATGGTGACACCCATGTCCTTGATGCCGAGGTCGCGCTTGATGACGCTGATCGAGAGGTCACCGAGTTGGCCACCGATGCCGACGATGAGGCCGGTGAGGATGAGTTGGATCGCCGTGAAATGCGGGAACGAGAACCGCAACGCCCACGGCAACGCCAGCGAGACGAGCAGCGCGCCCACCGCGCCTTCCCAGGTTTTCTTGGGGCTGATCTCGCTGCGGAATTGATGCCGGCCAAAAAGTTTGCCGCACGTGAACGCCGCCACGTCGTTGATCTCCGTCGCAAACATCACGTAGAGCAAGTAGCCGTAAGGATGCCGGGTATTCGCGAGAAACCCGAGATGGCCAAACATCCAGCCGATGTAGATGAACCCCACGATTGCCAGCGACATGCGCTGGAGTTGGCCGTGAATGCGGTTGAGAGCGATGGGAATCAACACAATGATCGCAATCACGAACACCGGCGCGGTCATGAACAACCCGTACCAACCCGGCCCGCTCTCCACGCCGCGCGGGTGCGAGAGCAACGTCGTCAACACCACCGCGCCGATGCCGAGGTACGCGCCGCCGGTCATCCACCAGTCGTGATACAAGCCGGTCGCCTTGGCGAATTCCTTCATCCCCAACAGCGCCAGCAGACCCACGAGCAGAATGACCGGCGCTCGTCCGCCCCACACGGCGCCCAAGACCACCGGCACCATCAGCAACCAACTCCGGTACGTCACCCAGACCGGCCGCACATCCTTCCTCAAGACCACCGTCAGGAAGCCGAGCACACCACCGGCCACCGCAAGCAAGCCGCCAATGATGAGCAGGTAAAACCGAAACACCTCGCTATGCCACGCAGTCGCTGGCGTCATGACTTGCTCCTCAACGCGTTCATGATGCGGCGCAAGCGAACCGCGATGGTTTGCACGCAACCGGCAATCACGACGTAACACGTCCAGTCGAGTACCGACTCGCTTTGAAACAAGAACGCCAGCCAGGCGCCGACGTGCAGCGCCACCATACGCCACGGCTTCGCCATCACGCCGCTGAATTCGCGCTGCACCCCGACTGCCTGCCCGAACAACCCAACGTAGGCCGTCAGCACCGCGAAGATCGCCGCCCAGTACGCCGGGAACGGCGAACACCAGCCGCTACGCGCGACTCCGGCGAAAATCAGCACATCGGAAACCCGGTCGGGCAGGTCATTCAAAATTTCACCGCGCAGACTGGCCTTACCGCCCGCGAGTGCGACCATCCCATCGAGCATGTTGCACCAGAGCCGCAGATAGCAGAATGCCGGGGCGATCAGCAGCAACCACGGCACCCGGTGAGATTGCCAAAACGCCACCGCTGCAACCGCCGCCGCAATCATCGAGAAATAGGAAATGAAGTCCGCGTGGATACCGGCCCGCAGGCAAACTTGCACCGCACCGTGGGCGGTCGCGCGAAACATGTCGGCGATTGGACGACGCGAAGTCGGCCGGTAATCGCCCATCAGCCGCGAACCCCCCGAGTCTTGCCGGACTCGAACTCCCATAACAACCAGTCATCGTCCGGCACGAACTTGCCGAGCTTGCCGTCCCACTTCTTCGGGAGCTTGTGGTTGAGGTCGGCGAGGAACGGCAGCAGAGGGCGTTTCGGCTTGTGACGGCGCTCATGTTCGTCGAGCGGAATCTCCTGCTTCCAACCAAATTGTTTGCGGAATGCGGCGAAACCGAATCCGTCGAAGAAATTTTCCCCGCCCACCAGCGGCATGTACCACAAGCTCGGATTGCCGGCAGGATTTTCCTTAATCGGCACTTCGCGTTCGAGTCTTGCGAGCAACGCCGCGCCGACCGGATCCTTGCGGAGATGTTTGCGAAGCTGGTGCAACGTGGGGAACTCGACCGGCGGGCTGACGAAGAGCACCGGCTTGTGCTGCAAC
>OMJI01000197.1 GCA_900299315.1 Verrucomicrobiota bacterium
AGCCAAGCCCCGCGAAGATCGTCCCCGTGGCGATTTCGGCGGCGGCGGCGGCCGCGGTGGTCGGAAATTCTCCGGCAGCCGGTACTAAGCCGGTTTGATTACAGGAGAGGCGTCCCGGGCAGCCGGGACGCCTTTTCCTTTTGCCGAGGGCTGACAAGACTTCTACTATCATCCAATGCGAAACCTACCGGACACAATGCAGCTCGTGGTGGGGCAGGGCGGGTTGCCGAAACTCGTCATCCGCACCCCGCAAGCTGACGCGGAAATTTATCTCCACGGCGCTCAGGTCACGCACTTTCAACCGCGCGGCCAGAAGCCGGTGCTGTTCCTGAGCGGCAAAAGCTCGTTCGAGCCCGGTAAGCCGATTCGTGGCGGAGTGCCGATTTGTTTTCCGTGGTTTGGCGCCCGACAGGATGCACCGGCGCACGGCTTCGCCCGTTTGCGCGAGTGGGAGTTGGTCTGCGCGGAGCCGGGCGCGGTGACATTGCAACTCGTCGAGGATGATTGGGGCGCGACGTTTCGTGTATCGGTCGGCGCGAGCTTGGGGATGGAATTGACCGTGAAAAACCTTTGCCGGGAAGCCCGGCAGTTTGAAGCGGCGTTGCACACGTACCTCGCCGTCAGTGATGTCCGGCAGGTCGGCATTACCGGCTTGGCGGGGACGACGTACTTGAACACAGTCGGCGAACCTCGCGAGAACGTGGAAGGCACGGCGCCGATTCGAATCACTGCCGAGACTGACCGCCTTTATCTCAACACGATCAGTACCGTGACGGTCGAGGATCCCGGCTGGCAGCGGCGGATTGTCATCGAGAAGGCCGGCTCCCATTCGACCGTCGTCTGGAATCCGTGGATTGCCAAGGCGCAGCGCATGGCTGACTTCGGCGATGACGAGTGGCCGGGGATGTTGTGCGTCGAGACGTGCAACGTGAAGAACAACGCCGTCACGCTCGCGACCGGTGCGATCCATACGATGAGCGCGGTAATTCGGCCATGCTGACGGTCTCCGGAGTAACCAAGGCGTTCGGGGCGCGCGTCCTTTTTGAAGAGGCGACGCTGCAGGTGAACCGGGGCGACCGGATTGGTTTGGTCGGTCCGAACGGGGCCGGTAAGTCCACGCTCTTCTCGCTGTTGCTCGGGCATGCCCAGCCGGACGACGGCGAAGTGCGGCTCGAACGCACCGCGACCATTGGTTTTCTGCCGCAGGAAACCGCGCCCACCGGCGATGAGACCGTGTTGGGCCTCGCGACGGCCATTGACGCGACCGAGGCGGAGTATCTCGGGAACGAACTCGCGCCCAAGGCGAAGAAGATTTTGCGCGGCTTGGCGTTTCGCGAACAGGATTTTGACCGCCCGCTCAAGCAGATGAGCGGCGGCTGGGTGATGCGGGCGTACCTCGCCCGGTTGCTGGTGCAGCAGCCGGACTTGCTGCTGCTCGACGAGCCGACCAACCATCTCGATCTCGAATCGCTCCGGTGGTTTCAGGAGTATTTGCGGAATTATCCGGGCGCCATCCTGCTCATCTCGCACGACCGGGAATTCCTGAATCAACTCTGTGACAGCATCGTGGAGATCCGGCAGTCCCGGCTCCAGCGCTACCGGGGCAACTACGACGATTACCTCGTGCAATGCGAGGCGCAGGCGGAGCAGTTGGCGGCGGCGTACAAGAATCAGCAGAAGAAAATCGAGCAGTTGCAGGAGTTCGCCGACCGGTTCCGCGCCAAGGCCAGCAAGGCGTCGCAGGCGCAGGCGAAGTTGAAGCAGATCGAACGCATGGAGAAAATCGAGGCCCCGGTTCGGGAAGGGAAGAAGATCAAGTTCCGCTTTCCCCAGCCGGCGCGCAGTGGCCAGAGAGTCATCACGCTCACCGGCATCCACCACGCCTATGGCGAGACCGTGGTGTACCGGGGAATGGATTTTCAGGCCGAACGCGAGCAGCGCATTGTGCTGGTCGGTCCCAACGGAGCCGGTAAGTCCACGTTGCTGAAGATTCTCGCCGGCGTGTTGCCGGTGCAGCAGGGCAGCCGGGAGTTGGGGTTGAATGTGAAGGTCGGTTACTACGCGCAGCACCGGGTGGAGATGCTGCGGCCCGACCGGACCGTGCTTGCCGAGGCGCTCGACACGCCGCAACGCATCACCGAAGAGTTTGCCCGGACAATACTCGGATCGTTTCTTTTCCGGGGCGACGACGTGTTCAAGCCGGTAAAGGTGCTCAGCGGCGGCGAAAAAAGCCGGTTGGCATTGGTGAAACTGTTGCTCGACCCGCCGAACCTGCTGTTGATGGACGAGCCGACCACGCACCTCGACATGGCGAGCATCGACGCGTTGATTGGCGCGTTGCAGGACTTTACCGGCACGCTCATCTTCATCAGCCACGACGTCTATTTCATCCGGCAACTCGCCAAGCACGTCCTGCACGTGAATGCCGGTCAGCTCACGCTCTACCACGGCGATTATCAGTACTACCTCGACAAAAGCGCCGCGACGTCCGCCCGGGAAGCATTGACCGCCGGTGCCAAGCCCGAGCCGGTAGCCGTGGTCGAACGACCCAGGAACAAGAACCGCGACCAGAAACGCCTCGAAGCCGAAGCCCGGCAAGCCCGCGCCCGCGAACGCCAAGCCGTCGCCGCGCTGGAAGCGGAAGTGACCCGGTTGGAAGAGCGCCAGAAGGAACTCGCCGCCGAGTTGGAAAAGCCCGAGACCTACGCCGATGCCGGCAAAGCCGTCGCCATCAACCGCGAGCTAAGCCACGTCACCGATGAATTGATCGAAGCCACGGCCCGGTGGGAGCAGGCGGCTGAGCAGTTGGAGTGAGACTGCTTTTCGGCTGAAAGTTGATGGTCTGAGGTCCCTGTCGGGGTGTGTGGGGTGCGGTTCAACGGTTTGGGCAACCGCTGAAAACTGTAGCCGAGGCGTAAGCTTCGGCCGAGGCTTACGCCTCGGCTACAGGGTCTGCCCAACACTTTGACCTGCACCCGGGTGTGTGCGGAGGCTTGCCAATGGGGGGACTAAATGCGAATCTGCGGGCGATTTCCATGAGTAATTTTGACATCAAACGCATTGTCGCCGAGCGGCTGGGCGAGAACTATCAGTTGCACGAGAAGTACGTGAATCCGACGTTCGTGAAGGTGTTGCGGACGATTGGCTTCGATAAAGTTTACGCGAAGGGGAAGGGCGCTTATCTCTGGGACAAGGAGGGCAACCGGTACCTCGACATGCTCAGCGGGTTTGGCGTGTTTGGCATCGGGCGCAACCATCCCGGCGTGGCGCAGGTGATCCGCGACGTGCTCGACCTCGACCTGTCGAACATGGTGCAGATGGATTGCTCGTTCTTAAGCGGGCTGCTGGCGGAGGCGCTCATCAAGCATTGCCCGCCGCACTTGAATTCGGTTTTCTTCACCAACTCCGGTACGGAATCGGTGGAAGCTGCCCTGAAATTCGCGCGCGCGGCGACCGGGCGGAGCAAGTTCGCGTATCTCGATCACGGTTGGCACGGGTTGTCGATGGGGTCGCTGTCGATCATGGGCAACGACGAATTCCGGGAAGGGTTCGGCGAACTGCTCGACGGCGTGCGCGTCCCGTACAACGACTTGGAAGCGCTCGACAAGGCGTTGAGCAAGCGCGACGTCGCTGTGTTTGCGGTGGAATGTATCCAGGGCAAGGGCGTGCGGCTGCCGGATGACAAATTCCTACCGGCTGCCCAAGAGATTTGCCGGAAGCACGGGACGTTGTTCTTCTGCGACGAAGTGCAGACGGCGTACGGTCGGACCGGTAAGTTCTTCGCATTCCAGCACTGGAACCTCGAACCCGATTTGATTTCCACCAGCAAGGCGTTGAGCGGCGGCTACGTGCCGGTCGGCGCGATGATCACGCGGCGGGAAATTTACCAGAAGGTGTATCACCGGATGGATCGGTGCTTCGTCCACTCCTCCAGCTTTGGTCGCAACAACCTCGGCATGGCGGTGGGCTTGGCGACGTTGCAGATCCTCGACGAGGAAAAACTCGTCGAGCGCTGCGCGGTGCAGGGGAAGAAGTTGATGGATGGCATCAACGCGTTGAAGGCCAAGCACGAAGTCTTGCTCGAGGCGCGCGGCAAGGGCTTGATGATCGGGATCGAGTTCCACGAGCCGAGGAGCCTGAAGTTGAAGATGGCGTGGAAGATGATCCACGCGGCCAACGACGGCCTGTTCGCGCAGATGATTGTGATGCCGTTGCTGCAGAAGCACCGGATCATCACGCAGGTCAGCGGTAATCACGGCGATGTGATTCGCGCGCTGCCGGCCTTTGTCATTTCGGATGAGGACATCCAGTACTTCGTCAGCGCGCTGGACGACGTGCTCAGCGATTGCCACAAGCTGCCGGGTCCGATGTGGGACCTTGGCGCCAATCTCGTGAAAGCGGCCATCGCCAACAAGGGCGGCGCGAAACAGGAAGCCGTCGCCGCGAGCCGGTAACCAGCGTCACGACGCGGAGCCATGCGAGAGCGTTTCTTTCGGGCGTTAGGACAAGCGGTCTGTCGCTGGCCGTGGTGGATTGCCGGCGTGCTGCTGCTCATCGTTGCCGCCGCCGGTCTGTACGCCTACCGGTCTCTTGATTTCAAAACCAGCCGGTCGGACCTGATCGGGCGGGACAGCGAATACTGGCGGCTCTACAGCGAGTACGCGACGGAGTTTCGCGCCGAGGAAGATTACCTGGTCGTCGTCGAGAGCGATCAGCCGCAGCAAAACCGGCAAGCCATCGACGCGCTGGCCGCGGCTTTCCTGGCACCGGCGAACAACCCGAATCCGGCGGACTCCCGGCACGCCCAGACATTCGAGCCGGCCGACGTCTTTGAGCGAGTCGAGTACCGGGCGCTTGAACCGTGGTTTCTCTATTACCTCTCGACCAACGACCTCGTCCAGATCCGCGATTCGTTGCGCGACTTCAACCAGCTCGTCGCGATTCTCCAACACCAGCCGCGCGTGGCGACGTTCCTCGGCTCGATGAACCAGATGCTCGGCCAGATGGCGCTCGAATCGGATGCGAAGCGCCGCGACATGGAAGCTTTCCTGCCGACCGTGACCGGCATCGTGCGGCAGATGGGCCAGTTCGACGCCACGCCCGAAACTTGGCCGCTGCTGTCGCCGTGGGCCGGTGCGTTTTTCAGCGAGGAGATGGTCAGCGAGGCCGAGGCGCAGATGAAGTGGGAAGGCTATCACGTTTTCAAGAACGGCCACATGTACGTCATGATCGTGCATCCGCGGCTTACCGGCGAGGTGGCGGCCCCGGATCATCACGCGGCGACCATCCCGAAGATCCGCCGGATCCTGAACGAGGTGCGGCCACAATTCCCGGGGTTGCGGATCACCCTGACCGGCGAACCGGTCCTCGACACGGACGAGATGGTTGTCTCAGAGCGCGATGCGATCCGGTCGTCCGTCTTGACCGTCATTCTGATTGGCATCGTCGTGCTGGCCGGGTTCCGCGACTGGCTGCGGATGTCGCTGTCGATCCTTTGCCTGCTGCAAGTGATCGTCCTCAGCATGGGCTACACGACGCTCGTCATCGGCCATCTCAACATCATCACTATCACGTTTGCGGTGATGATCCTCGGCTTGGGCGAAGACCTCGGCGTCCAATTCATCTCCCGGTTTGAAGAGGAACTCCAGAAAGGCGCGAGCCGGTACGATGCGGTGCGGGCTGCGTTGTGCTCGGCCGGGCCGAGTATCGTGACGGCCGGCGTGACGAACGCGGCGGCCTTCTTCGCAATGGCGCTGAGCGGGTTCCGCGGCGTGACCGAGCTCGGCGTGATTGCCGGTGGC
>OMJI01000198.1 GCA_900299315.1 Verrucomicrobiota bacterium
ATCTTCTTCTGGCAACATCACTCGGTGCTGTTCGAGGTGTCGTGGTGCGTGATGTTGTACACCGGCGTGCTGACGATCGAGTTCGCGCCGATCTTGCTGGAGAAACTCGGCTGGCACCGGGCGGAGAAGATTGTCCACACCTGCACGGTGCCGTTCGTGATTTGCGGCGTGATCCTGTCGACGCTTCACCAATCCTCGCTGGGCTCGCTGTTCCTGATTGTGCCGAACAAACTCCTGCCGCTCTGGTACACGCCGTTGTTGCCGGTGCTGTTCTTCTTTAGCGCGCTGGTATCCGGCTTCGCGATGGCAATTGCGGTCTCGACGCTGTCGTTCTGGATTTTCCAAAAGAGCCTGCCGACGCGCGTGACCATCTCGCTGATCAAGGGCATGGTGCCGGTACTCGTCACGTACCTGTTCCTGCGGGTGATCGACCTGACGGCGCGCAACGCGTGGGTTTACGCATTCGAGTATCCGCTCCAGAGCTTCACGTTTTTTGCGGAGATGCTCCTGCTGACGCTGCCGATTTTCATCGTGTTGCGGCCGCGGTGGATTGGGGCGCGGCTGGTGGAGTTTCTCGCGGCCGCCTCGGTGGTGGCCGGGGTGACGCTGAACCGGCTGAACGTGGCGTGGTTCGGCTTGTTGCCCGCGACCGGGGCGGACTATGTGCCGTCGTGGATCGAGGTGGTGGTGGTGCTGAACTTGATGTCGTTTGGCGCGATGGTGTTTGCGTTGGCGGCGAAGTACCTGCCGCTGTTTGAGCATTACGATCCGCATCCCGCGGCGGAACCGGAGGGCCTGGCGCATGTTCCGGCGTAATCTCACCGCCAAGATCCTTGTCGCGGTCGGCGTCACCGTCGCGGTCGTCATCGCGATCTACACCTACTTCGTCATCCGCGTGCAAGGCGCGTGGTGGCAGGAACGCACGCAGGGGCAGACCATCATCACCGCGACGATGGTGCGCGAGTACCTCAACGGCGTCATGCTCAGCCAACGCCACGAGGAAGTCACCGGCTTCCTCAACCAACTCGTCCGCTCCGATGACATCGTCCGCGGCCGCGTCATCCGGCCCGACGGCACGGTGGTCTTCTCCACTGCGACCCAGGAAATCCACCGGGTCAGTCTTCACGTGCCGGCCGAATTGTTCCAAGACGACCGGATCCTCCAAGGCACCCGGACCGAGAACGCCGAACGCTACGCCATGGCCATCGCCCCGGTCCGCAACCTACAAAACTGCCAGCAATGCCACGACGCCCGGGCACCGTTCCTCGGCGCGATCGTCATCGAGAAATCCCTCGCGCCGGCTGAGGCGAGCTTGTCCAGCAACCGCAACCTGCTCATCGCGTACGGCGTCATCATCTTTGCGCTGGTCGGCGCGGTGCTCTGGCTGCTCATCGTCCGCTTGGTCAGCCAGCCGGTCAGCACGTTGCTCCGCCGGATGCGCAAGGTGGAAGCCGGTGACTTGACGGTGCGCGCGCCAACGACCAGCCAGGATGAAATTGGCGAACTGGCGCACGCGTTCAACGAGATGGTCAGCAGCCTCGAAGAAGCCAAACGCGAGCTCCACGAATCCCACGCCCAGCAGATCCAGCAAGCCGGCAAGCTCGCCTCCATCGGCGAACTCGCGGCCGGTATCGCCCACGAAATCCGCAACCCGCTGGCCGGCATCGGCGCCGCCGTCGAGGTGTTGGCGGATGGCCAGAACGGCGACCAGGAAATCGTCCGCGAAATCCGCTCCCAGATCAAACGACTGAACACCACGCTCTGCGACCTGCTCGATTTTGCCCGCGTCCGCGATCCCGAGATCGAGCCCTGCGAGCTGCGCACGTTGATTCGCCCGATGTTCGCCTTGATTCGCGCGGACGCCCGCAAGCATCACGTGGAACTGATCGAGGATTTCCCAGCGGAGTTGCCGCCCATCCTCGCCGACGCGAAGCAAGCCCAGCAAGCCATGCTGAATGTCTTGCTCAATGGCATCCAAGCGATGCCAAACGGCGGCACACTCACCGTCCGTGCCCTTCTCGCTGGGTCAAACGTGCAGTTGACCATCAGCGATACCGGGGCGGGCATCACACCGGAAACCCTCGGCAAAATCTTTTCGCCATTCTTCACGACCAAACACCGTGGTACCGGGTTGGGACTCGCCATCACGCGCAGCATCATGGAAAAACACGGCGGCACGATCATCGTCGCCAGCCAACCGGGTCAAGGCAGCACGTTCACGCTGACTTTCCCGGCTGCGCCGGTCCCCCAGGAGATAGCTTATGCCAAGAACTAAAGTCCTCATCATCGACGACGAGAAACTCGTCCGCTGGTCGCTCCAGCAAAAACTGGAACGCGAAGGCTACGAAGCCGAGTCCGCTCCCACCGGCGAGGAAGGGCTCAACCTGATTCGCTCAGACGGCTACGATCTCGTCTTACTCGACATCCGCCTACCCGGCATGGACGGCGTCCAAGTGCTGCAGGAAATCGGCAAACTGGAACGCGACATCGCGGTCATCATGCTCACCGCCGAGACCGGCATTTCGCGCGCCGTGGAGTGCGTCCGGCTCGGTGCGTACAACTATCTCTGCAAACCGTTCGAGTTTGAGGAAGTCCGCGTGGCACTCGACAAGGCGCGCGAGGAACTCAAGCTCCGCCGTGAGGTAAAACGGCTGCACAACAAACAACGCCGGAAGTTCGGGCTCGA